>NZ_CAWNZT010000176.1:0-22382 GCF_963878965.1 Aeromonas sp. HMWF015
GCTCCCTTGCTGAGGCCAAATTGCATGTCACCGGCTGCGAGGCAGAGTGGAGCCTGCTCTCCTCTCAGGCCAGACCCATCACCCTGCTGCGCAAGCGCATTAACGATGTTCGGCTCTCAGAAACTGGGCAACCAGCCGCGCCGCTGGCCGAGGGGATCGCCCCCGGCATCCCCTACCTTGGGGTCATGCTCCCCTATACCCCGCTGCACCAGCTGTTGCTGGATGCCTGCGCCATCCCGCTGGTGGCCACCAGCGCCAATGGTCGCGGCAGCCCGATCCTTATCGAGTGCGAGGCGGTGGTCAGGGAGCTCGGCAGCGAGATTGACGGCATCCTGGATCACAATCGCCCCATCCTGCACCCGTGCGATGACAGTCTGGTGCAGTGGGCAGGCGGACGACGCCAGACTTTACGCCTCGCCCGGGGCTATGCCCCCTGCACCCCCAGCCTGAAAGAGGCGGTCAAGGTGCCGCTGCTGGCAGTCGGGGCGCAGCAGAAGAACCAGCTGGCGCTCGCCTTCGGTCGCCAGCGCATCTACAGCCCCTATATCGGTGATCTGCACAGCCTGCCGATGCAGGGTCACTTCGAGCAGACCCTCGCCACCTTTCGCGATCTCTACGATCTCAAGCCCGAACTGCTGGTCTCGGATCGCCACCCGGGCTACCTCAGCCACCAGTGGGCCAAGGGCTACTGCCATGATCAGGGTGCAACCCACCTCGAGGTGCAGCACCATCACGGCCACCTGCTAGGGGTGATGGCCGAGCACGACATCACAGGCCCGGTGCTGGGGGTTGCCTTCGATGGCACCGGCCTTGGCGATGACGGCACCCTCTGGGGCGGCGAGCTGCTGATCGCAGACGTTCAGGGATTTGATCGGGTTGCCCACCTTGCCCCCTTCAAGCTGATCGGCGGCGAAGCGGCCATCCGCGAGCCGGTGCGCCAGCTGCTGGGACTGCTGTTTGAATCGCACAGTCCTGAGGCGATCTGCGCCCTCGATATTCCGTTGATCAAGCAACTGCCCCTTAAGCGGATCAGCAACCTGCACCAGCTCTGGCAGCTGGGTCGCAACACCCCCTACACCAGCTCCATCGGTCGGCTGTTCGATGCGGTGGCTGCGCTCTTGGGGGTGATCGATACCCCCGATTACGAGGGCGAAGCCGGGCTCCTGCTGGAGGCGGCCACCTTGCAGCTCACCCCCGACGAACAACCCTTCCCCCTCGCCTTTGATCTCAGCCAATCAACAGAGGGGCCACTGCAGATCGAGTGGGCAGAGCTCATCAATACCCTTGTCAGCGAGCGGCGCCAAGGCACCTCCACCGCCAGCCTGGCCGCCGGTTTTATCCGCGCCATCAGCGCTCTGGTCATCGCTCTGGCCGAGCGCTTCCCCGGCTATCCGGTGGCGCTCGGGGGCGGCGTCTTTCAAAACCGGGGGCTGATGGATCAGCTGGTGCCCGCGCTCGAAGCCGCCGGTCGGCAGGTATTGACCAGCGAAACCCTGCCGCTCAATGACGGTGGCATCGCCGCCGGTCAGCTCTGGTTTGCCATCCACCATCTTGCCACGCATCAGCCTGTCACCACCGGTTGTGCCACCTTGTCGGAGTCCTGAAATCCATGTGTCTATCCATCCCCTCTCAGGTGGTGCAGCTGCACCCCGAAGATAACTGCGTCACCGTCGATACCCTGGGGGTGCAGCGGCGCGTCAGCTGCATGCTGCTCGAGGAGCCCCTCCAGGTGGGCGACTATGTGCTGCTCCATATCGGCTTTGTGATGAGCAAGATTGACGAAGAGGAGGCGCAGGCCAGCCTCGAGAGCTTCCGCCAGATGGTGGCCCTGATGCCCAAACAGGATATCTTGCCATGCTGACCCTCAATGATCTCTTTCAGGGCTTTCGCCAGCCCGAGGTGATCCGCGCCCTCGCCGCCCAGATCACCGAACTGGCCAAAGATCTGCCCGAGCCGCTGCGGGTGATGGAGGTGTGTGGCGGCCATACCCACACCATCATGAAATACGGCCTGCACCAGCTGCTGCCGGCCAGCATCGAGTTCGTTCACGGCCCCGGCTGCCCGGTCTGCATCATGCCCAAAGAGCGCATCGATCAGGCCATCGAGCTGGCGAGTCAACCGAATGTCATTCTGGTCACCCTGGGGGACATGATCCGGGTGCCGGGCTCCAGGGGCACGCTGGCCCAGCAACGGGCCAAGGGGAGCGATATCCGCCCGGTCTATGACCCCCTCGATGCCCTGCGTATCGCCAAAGAGAATCCGGAGAAAACCGTGGTCTTCTTCGCCATCGGTTTCGAGACCTCCACCCCGATGACAGCGGCGCTGCTGGCTGCCGCTGAAGAGCAAGAGGTCGAGAACCTCCTGTTTCATATCAACCATGTGCTGGTGCCCCCCGCCATTCATGCGGTGATGGCCGACGGGGTCGCCAAGGTGAACGCCTTTATCGGCCCCTCCCACGTCAGCGTCATCACCGGCGCCGATATCTACCTGCCTATCGTCGATCGCTATCAGGTGCCGGTGGTGGTGAGCGGTTTCGAGCCGGTGGATGTGATGGAGGCGCTCTTGATGATGGTGCGCCAGAAGGTGGAGGGTCGTTACGCGCTGGAGGTGCAATACAGCCGCGCCGTCACCGCCAGTGGCAATCAAGCCGCCCAGCGGCTGGTCGAGCGCTTTTTCGAGACCCGCGAGCACTTTCGCTGGCGAGGTCTGGGGGATATCAACGCCTCCGCCCTGCGCCTGCGGGATGCCTTCGCCAAGCGCGATGCGGAGCGTCACTTTGCGCTTAATCAGACTCCCATCGATGACCACAAGGCGTGCCAGTGCGCCGATATCCTGCGCGGCCTGGCCAAGCCAAACCAGTGCAAAGTCTTTGGCCGGGGCTGCACCCCGACCCAGCCCATGGGCAGCTGCATGGTCAGCTCCGAAGGGGCCTGCAATGCCTACTACCGATATATGGGGATCCAATGAGAGAAATTCAGTTAAGCCACGGCGGCGGCGGTGTCGAAATGAATCAGCTGATCAATCAGCTCTTCTTTCGCCACTTTGGTAACGAGATCCTGCTGCGCGGTGAAGATGCCGCCCTGCTGCCGGTAAGCGGCCCCGTCGCCTTCACCACCGACAGCTTCACCGTCTCGCCGCTCTTCTTCGAGGGGGGCGATATCGGCAAGCTGGCCATCGCTGGCACGGTCAACGATCTGGCCATGATGGGGGCCAAGCCCGAGTATCTGAGCGCCAGCTTTATCATCGAGGAGGGCTTCCCCTACGCCAATCTGGCCCGCATCGTCGAATCAATGGCTGCAGAGCTGGCCAAGAGCGGTGCCCGCATCGTCTGCGGCGACACCAAGGTGGTGCCCAAAGGGGCCGCCGACAAGATCTTCATCAACACCAGCGGGGTCGGCACCTTCCCGCTGCCTGAGCAGAGCCGGGGCATCTCGGTGCGCAACCTCAAGGCCGGTGATGCCATTCTGGTGTCGCGGGATATCGGCAGCCACGGCGCCTGCATCCTGATGGCCCGCGACGCCCTGCAGCTAGGATCTGATCTGAAAAGCGACTGCACCACCCTCTGGCCACAGGTAGAAGCACTGCTGCAGGCGGGTATTACCCCTCACGCCCTGCGCGATGCCACCCGCGGTGGCCTTGCCGCCGTGCTCAACGAATGGAGCAGCGCCTCCGGCGTTGCCATCGAGCTGGAGGAGTCTGCCATTCCGGTGTGCGATCCGGTGCGCGGCCTCTGCGAGCTCTACGGTTTCGAGCCCCATGATCTCGCCAACGAGGGAACCATGGTACTGGCCCTGCCTGCCGAACAGGCGCAGGACGCACTGGGCATCTTGCGGCAATTCAACCCAGCAGCCAGCCAGATCGGCGTAGTTCAGGCGAGCGATCGCCACAAGGTGATCCTCAACAACCCCTGGGGCAGCCGCCGTTATCTGGAGCTACCGCAGGGGGAGCTGCTGCCGCGGATCTGTTGAGCAGCCATGCCGTTCCGTCAATTACAGGGAGGAGTCACTGCTCCTCCCCATATCGGTTAAGGAGCCACCATGCACGAAATGTCTCTGGCCATGGCCGCTATCGATCTGGCAGCCGAACAGGCCACCCAGCGGGGCTTTACCAGGGTGACTGCCCTCTGGCTCGAGGTCGGCAGCTTCTCCTGCGTCGACCCGGACACCATTGCCTTCTGTTTCGAGGCGGCCGCCAAGGGCACCGCCGTCGAAGGGGCCCAACTGCACTTTCAACACCAGGCGGCAGAGGCCTGGTGTTACGACTGCAACCAGACGGTCACCCTCACCGCGCGCGGGCAGGCCTGTCCCGAGTGTGGCGGATACAAATTACGAGTCGCGCAGGGTGATAGCCTGCGCATCACCGACATCGAGGTAAGTTGATATGTGTAGCGTATGCGGATGCGGCCAGGCGCGGATCGCCGGCCATGAGCACGATCATGAGCATCATCACGAACATGAACATCACCATGAACATGGTCATGAGCACTACCATCATCATGCTCATGATGCCCATCACAATCATGACCACGAGCAGGGTGCGCCGCGCACCCTGATCATTCACCACCACTATCACCATCAGGGGGATGTCCATCACCACTACCACGGGATGAGGGCTCCCATAAGCCATGATGGGCATGTTCACCCCCATGAGCACCATCATGATCACCCCCACGGCCATCATCATGATCACCGCCACGATCATGACCATGACCATGACCATGACCATGACCATGACCATGACCATGACCATGACCATCAGCAGGGTGATCTGCACTACGGCAAAGGGGAAGCGGGACTGTCGGTCCCCGGCATGGGACAGCGCCAGCTGATCGCCATCGAGATGGATGTGCTGGCCAAGAACAACGCGCTGGCGGCCCACAACCGCGAGCACTTCGACGAGGCGGCCCAGCTGGTGCTTAACCTGGTGTCGAGCCCGGGTTCAGGCAAAACCACCTTGCTGTGCGAAACCCTGCGCCAGCTGGCCGACAAACGCCCCTGCGCGGTGATCGAAGGGGATCAGCAGACAAGCAGAGATGCGGATCGCATCCGTGCCACCGGCGTCCCTGCCGTGCAGATCAACACCGGCAAGGGCTGCCATCTGGACGCCAAAATGGTCCACGACGCCTGCCACCAGCTGCCCGCCAATCAAGGGGGCATCCTCTTTATCGAGAACGTGGGCAATCTGGTCTGCCCCGCCAGCTTCGATCTCGGCGAGAAGTACAAGGTAGCGATCCTCTCCGTCACCGAGGGGGAAGAGAAGCCGCTGAAATACCCGGATATGTTTGCCGCAGCCCAGCTGATGGTGATCAACAAGATCGATCTGCTGCCCTACGTCAGCTTTGACGTGGCACGCTGCATCGAGAACGCCAAACGGGTCAACCCCTATATCCAGGTGATCCAGGTCAGCGCCACCACAGGCGAAGGGATGGATGCCTGGCTCAACTGGCTCGCCAGTGCCTGAACCGGTTAAACGCCGCTGATAACGGCAGATAAAAAAGAGAGGGAGGCTAATGCCTCCCTCTCTTTTATCTGCGCGCTTTGCCAACGATTCTCTCTGTACAGAATGGCCAGCGTTTCATACTCGCGCCCCTCACCCTAGCCCTCTCCCCAGGGAGAGGGAACCGGTTCGTGGATGCCGCATTCCGCTCCCTGTCTCAACAGGGAAAGGGGAACCTATTCGTGGATACAGGCAATATGCTGCAATAATACGACTCCCTCATCCCCCTCAGAGGGGCTTCGAGCATAACAACCAGCCATATTTTCAAACCCGAGATTTTCCAAACCCTAAACCCTGAGCGTGGTGAGATGGCACCTTCAACTCCCTTCTCCCCTTGCGGGAGAAGGGCTGGGGATGAGGGGGAAGCCAATCCTCAGGCCGCGCTTTCGGCCAATACCCCCGTCGCAAGAGACGCCTCACCAAAGCGCAGCACCCGATGACAGATCTGGCGCAGCAGCGCCTGCTGGTGACTGAAGATGACCATGCCAAGCCCGCGCTGCTCGCATTCAACCATCAACTCCCGCCAGAGTTGGCGCTGAATCTGCGGATCCAGCTGGGCGGTCACCTCGTCGGCAATCAGCAACCGGGTGCGGGGATCGAGGGCGCGCAGCAGCGCGATGCGGGCCAGCTCGCCACCGGAGAGTTGACCGGGCTTGCGACTGAGCCACGCAGGCTTGACCATAAAGCGGGCCAGCATAGCGTCATCGGGACGCCATACGTCCCACAGCGCCTGCACGGTGGTGCGATAGGGGTTGAAGGTGAGCTCAGGGTGCTGGGGCACCAGCTGGATGGGGTTATAGCCTTTTACCTGTTCAGGCACCGGCTGCCCATCCAGCAGGATCTGCCCGCCGGCCCCAACCGGTTGCCAACCTGCCAATACCCGCCCCAACGTGGTTTTGCCATAACCGCTCGGGGCGGAGATGCCGAGCCGCTCCCCCGCTTTCACCGTCAGCGATAAACCCTGCCAGAGGGGACGTTCCCCCTGGGCGATAGTGAGGTTTCGTACTTCAAACATCAGGAAACCTCCGGCACAGAGAAGAGCGCGTTGAACTCCGGCAGCGCCTGCCAGTGGGCTCTGAGCATCTCGCTCCCCAGCCCCTGGCGCAGATGGTGGCAGCTCAAGGTATCGCTCACCTGCCCCTGATGCAGCGCCACAATGCGATCGGCAAAGCGGGCCGCCAGCGCCAGATCGTGGGTCACCCAGAGGATGCCGCTGCCCTGATTGGCCAATTCACGCAACTGGCTGAGCAGCTGGCAGGCCAGCCCCTCGTCGAGCCAGGCGGTGATCTCGTCCGCCAGAATGTAGCGGGCACCGCCGAGCGCCGCGGTGCAGGCCAAAATGCGCTTGGCCATGCCGCCGGAGAGCTGACGCGGATAGCGGTCCAGGGTGGCAGCGGGCAGCTGATAGCGCAGCAGTTGCTCGCCAAGCCGCTCGCGAGACCCATTCTGGCCGCAGAGACGTGCAGCCCGACCAAGCTGGCGCTCCACCGTCAGCAGCGGATTGAGGGCGCTCACCCCCTGCGGCACATAGCAGAGGGTGTGGCCGCGCAGACGGACCCGGCTGGCATCGCACAGGGGCACGCCATCGAGGGAGATGCTGCCGCGCATCCGCAGGTTGTCCGGCAGCAATGTCAGAGCGCTTTGCAGCAGCAGGCTCTTGCCCTCGCCGCTCCCCCCCACCAGCGCCACGATTTCCCCCGGCGCCAGTTGCAGGCTGATATCGGTCAGCAAAGGCTGCCAGCTGCGCCGCCCCAGCCAGGAGTAGTGGGCCGCCTCTATGGTCACATGATCAAAACTCAGCATGGTTCACTCCTGTGCCACAACAGCTGTTGCAGGGCGCGGGTAGCCTGATCAAACAGCAACACCAGCAGCAGCAACATCAGGCCGGGGAAGAGGGCCAGCCACCAACCGCCACCGGCCAGATAACGCAGGGCATCGGCCAGCAGCAGGCCAAGGGAGGCCTCGTGGGCCGCCAGACCAAAGCCGAGAAAGCTCAAGGCCGCGCTGTGCAGCACCGCATGGGGAAAAATCAGCAAGGTGCCGATAAACCACTGGGGCAACAGTCCCGGCAGCAGGTGGGTACGCCAGCGACGCAGCGCCCCCATCCCCTGACAGCGGGCCAGCACCACATAGTCGCTGCAGGCGATCCGCCGCGCTTCTGCGCAGAGAATGAGCGCCAGCTTGGGCCAGTGGGTGAGCGCTACCGCCAGGATCACCCCGCGCATGCCGCCGCCCACGGTAAAGCAGATAAGGATCAAGAGCAGCATATGGGGCAGCGCCAGCATGGCGTCGATCACCATTCGCACCGCCGCATCACATCTGGGGTGAATGAGCGACACGCTTGCCGCCACCATAGCCAGCAGGCCACTGCAGAGAGCCGTGCTGATGCCAAGCTCCAGACTGGTGAGGTTGCCCTGAAAGGCCCGCAACCAGAGATCCCGTCCCATCTGATCGGTGCCGAACCAGTGGGTCAGCGAGGGAGGCTGCTGGCGCGCCAGCAGATCCATCGGCACATCCTGATGAGAGAGGCTCCAGCCGTAAGTGGCCAGCAGCGCCAGCCCGATCATTGCCACGGCCAAGCGCACCATAGAGGGAAGCGGGTTAAACAGCATGCTCGCCCTCCCAACCCTGATTGATACGGGCCAGCAGCAAACTGGCCACCGTGTTGCCAATAAAGACCAGCAGGGTGCAGAAGAGCACGATTCCCATCAGCAGGGGGATATCGCCCCTGAGCCCCGCATCCACGGTGGCCTGGCCGAGCCCTGGATAGGAGAAGACCTTCTCGGCCAAGAGCGATCCGCCAATCAGTTCACCGAGCGAGGCAAACTGCAGGCAGAGCGCTGGGGTCAGGGCGTGGCGCAGCACGTGAAAACGCAGCATCGGCCAGCCGCCATCCCCCTGAGCGCGGGCGTAGCGGATAAAGTCGCTCTCCAGCACCTCGGCCACCCGCCCCCGGGTATGCAGGGCAATATTGCCCACCCCGAGCAGCGCCAGGGTAGTCACCGGCAGCAACAGATGGCGCGCTCGCATAACCCAATCAGCCTCATCGGCGGAGAGGCCCGGCGTCCAGGCGCAGCAGACCGGCAACAGCGGCCAGTGCACCGCAAACAGGGCGAGCAGCAACAGGCCGACCCAGAAGGTGGGCAAGGAGGCGAGCAGATAGGCAAACCGGCAAATCAGGCGATCGGGCCAGCGATTGAGATAGCGACCGGCGCAGAGGCCCAGCAAAATCCCGAAAAAGCCGGAGAGCAGCCAGGCGCCCGCCAGCAGCAGGAAAGAGGCAGCAAAGCGCTGGCCTATGACTTCACCCACCGGTGCGTTGTAGAGCATGGAGTAACCGAGATCCCCCTGCAGCACCTGGCTAAACCAGTGCCAATAGCGCAGCCAGAGCGGCTGATCCAGCCCCCAGCGGGCGGCGATGCGGGCGTACTGCTCCGGCGGCACATGGAGCAGATCGTTGCCGATATAGGCCTTGATGGGGTCGATGGGGGAGTAACTCAGCAGCACAAAGGTGGCGACCGAGACCAGACATAACAGCCCTGCCAGACGCAGCAGGGCTTTTAGCAACAGATAACCTGAATGACTCAAGGGCGAACTTACCGGCACGTCCACCGCCAATCCTGCAGGTTGTTGAGCAGGGACCAGCTACCGTGGATTTCCGGCGCCCCCTTGCCAAGATCGATGCAACGGTTGGCGAGATAGGTGTGCTGCACATTCAGCAGCCAGGCCCAGGCGGCATCTCCCTGCACTCCGGCGCCCGTTTTGCCATCCCACTCCACCTGCTGCCAGAACGGCACGGCCGCCTGCCAGTTCGGGGCATCCAGCGCCTGCTTGAGGTGGCCATCCACCACAGGGTTGCTGTAGTAGCCCGGATTGTAGAACTCCACGCCACCGGAGCCGCTCTGGTAGTGGTGATAGAGCTCCATGGGATCCAGACTCCCCCACCCCATCAGCACCGGGTTGGCGTGCATCTCCCGCTCCACCTGTTCCCAGCTGCCGGACTTGAGGCTCACCTCAAGACCGATGGGCCCCAGCATGGCCCGCACCGCTTCCGCCAAATCCCGGCGGGTGCTATCGCCACTGGTGTACCAGAGGGTAAAGGCGGCGCGCAGATTGCCCTTGTGGCGAATGCCGTCACTGCCCATCTTCCAACCCGCCTCGTCGAGCAGGGCATTGGCGTGGGCGACATCCCCATCCTTGAAGGCGGTGGCTTTGTTCAGCCAGGGCAAGCCTTCCACCGCGCTGTAGGCGGGGATGGCGTGCCCTTCCAGTAGCTGATCGGCCAGTAGCTTGCGGTCGATGGCGTAGTTGATGGCGCGGCGTACCGCCACGTCCGAGGTCACGTCGTTGCCGATGGGATAACCCTTAGCATCTTTTTTACCCGCTGCAGGAATGGGGAAGACGATGCCGCGGTTCTCCACGCTCGGCCGCACCCACAGCTTGAGGGAGGCAGGCACGGTGGGCGCCAGTGACGGGGCAATGCGCACCACATCGAGCTGGCTGCTCTGGGCCGCGGCATAGGCGCTCTCTTCGTCGATAAAGACAAACACCAGCCGTTTGAAGTCATTGTTGCCGCCAGCGTAATAGGGGTTCGCCTCCACCACCAGCTGTTGACCAGGCAGGAAGCTCACCAGCCGGTAAGGGCCAGCACCGACCGGCTTTTGGGCATACGCTTTTGCGTCGTAATCCCGCTTCGACACTATCCCCAAGGATCCCAGCACGTTGACGAAGGTGCTCTGGGGAGCACTCAGGGTGATGGCAACCTCGGTGGGTGAGAGCACCTTGGCCGAGACAAAGTTGCCCATGTCGATCTTGCCGCCACCTTGGGCTGCGCTGTTGTAGGTGAAGGCCACATCCTCGGCGGTGAGCGGTGCACCGTTGGAGAATTTCAGGTCAGGCTTGAGGGTAATGAGCCACCCCTTGCCATCCTTGCTCGGGGTCACTGATTGGGTGAGCACATTCTGCCAACTGAGATCGGCGTTCTGTTTGAGCAGCGGGCTGTGCAGCAGCAGGTAGCTGCCGTGGCTCCAGCCAAGCAGAGGGTCAAACCCTTCGGTGGGTTCGGCTCCGATGGCGAGCTTGAGCTCGGCAGGCACAGGTTGGGCTGCGGCCAGCGCCGCGTGAGAGGCAGTGCCCAGCAGCAGAGTCAACAGGGCGGCAGCACTGGTGCCACAGTAATGGCGAAGGGAATTGCGTGGAACAGTCATGGGGATCCTTCTTGTTTTGTACCACTCACGGATCATCACTCAAAAAAGAGGTGGAATGCGTGTCTGAACATGGGAGTGAGGGGCCAAAATGGCCCCCTATTCTAAACTTGATTTCGCGTGAAACCTAGCGACTATGCCGGTTGACCGCGCCGGGCACCGAATAGCCGTCTGCGACCCAGATCCACGCCGCCAGCCCCTTGCTGCACCGGCAGGGAGAGCAGCATCTTGAGGGTGCTGCTCACCAGTGTGCGCCCCTCCCCGGCCCCGAGATGGGGATCGAGCGGCGACATCAGGGAGCAAGCCAGCAGCTGTCCCGTCTCGGGCAATTCACCCACCATAAAGGTCATGTTGCCGCAGGGGAGCTGCAGGGCGAGCCGATCGCTGCTGCTGCGAACCGGCCAAAGCTGATCCGGCCCCGGCAGCACCACCACGCTCAACATCCAGGGGGTGAGCACGCAGCCGAGCCACTGTCCTTCAAACAGCACGCACTCCGTCACAATGGGCATGGTGGCGTGATAGAAGGGCAACGCCTGCATCTCTTCGCGAGCGATCCGCTCGTACTGGGCTACCAGCAGAGGCGCGGGATTGCTGGCAAAACCGGCAAACTCCTGCGCTGTCTCCGGTACTATCTCCAGCACTCTCTCAGCCTCGCTTAAATGGGACTGCGCCATAGGCCCTCCTGCTCTTGTTCAGCTTTCTCCTGCTCAGAGAGCGGAATGGCGGGCGCACCAACGGCAGCCAGCAGGGTCAAAATCCGATCCGTCGCCTCCCCCATGGCAGCCGCCACCAGGGGGGTGAGGCCGATGCGGGGCTCCAGAGATTCGGGCTCGACCCCGATCAGGGTGAGCCGCTTGGGCGACTCCCCCGTCATGTGCAGCGCCGAGAGCACATCCGCCAGTCCCAGCTGATGGGGGGAGATCTTGCGGCCAAACAGGGTCGGGATCTCCTCATCCTTCAGGGTCACGACGGTGCCCGGCGGATTACCGCTGCGCACCGCATCCGCCAGAATGATGTGGTCACGATCGGCCATCGCTTCGAGCAGTTCCATACCGGCAGTACCGCCATCGAGCAACTCGATGCCGGTGGCGAAACGGTACTCACGCTCCAGCGCCTCGACGATACGCACTCCGATCGCCTCATCGCTCAAGAGCAGGTTGCCCACGCCCAGGATCAGGGTGTTCATCACAGCACCTTCACCTGAGTCGTTTCACCACTCTGGGTATCCACCACATGGACTGCGCAGGACATGCAAGGGTCGAACGAGTGGATGGTGCGCACCACCTCCAGCGGCTTGGCCGGATCGGCCACCGGGGTGCCTACCAGCGATTGCTCGTAGGGGCCGGGCTCGTCGTTGAAGTTGCGTGGCCCCGAGTTCCAGGTCGATGGTACCACCGCCTGATAGTTCTCGATCTTGCCGCCCTTGATGACGATCCAGTGGGAGAGCATGCCGCGCGGCGCCTCTTCAAAACCCACCCCGCGAAACTCTTTATCCGCCGGGATCTCGGTCTTGATATAGGCAGTGGTATCACCCTTGCCGATGTTGTCGACCAGCGCCTTCCACTGGTGCGCCAGGGTATCTTTGAGCACGCAGCAGCGTACCGCGCGACCGATGATGCGGCCCATGGTGGAGTGCAGCTGCTCAGTCTTGATGGCCGAACCGGTGAGCGCCTTGTAGATGCCGTTCAGCTGATCGAAGTGCGCTACCGTCTCCGGGTGTTTGGCGGCCAGCTTGACCAGCAAGTCTGCAAGCGGTCCCACCTCCACCACCTTGCCGTAGAAGGTGGGGGATTTGACCCAGGAGTATTTGCCATCATCCTGCCAGCCGGTGTAGTTGGGCTCGGTCTTGCCCTCCCACGGCTTGAGGGGGGCGTCATCCTTGTACCAGGCGTGCTTGTTGCTCTCGGCGATGCCGTCCATCAGCCAGCCATCCTGATGACTCTCGATGGGGCGATACCCCGCCAGATTGCCATTCTCGATATAGCCGCCCGGCATCAGGAAGCTGCCACCGTTGGCGTCGGTGGGGAGCTCCGGCACGCTCAGGTAGTGCTTGGCACCCTGCCCCAGGTTCAGCCACTCGGGGTAGTGTGCGGCGATGATGGCGGCATCCACCTTGTAGACCTGCTCGATAAACTCGCCGAGCCGGTCGATAAAGCTCTTCACATAGAGCAGCCGCTCCAGATTGAGCACACTCGGTGCATCCAGATTGATGGGGTTGGCCACGCCGCCCACCGCCAGATTCTGAATGTGCGGGCTCTTGCCACCGAGGATGGCGACGATGCGGTTGGCATCGCGCTGGCACTCCAACGCCTGCAGATAGTGAGCCACGGCGATGAGGTTCACCTCCGGGCTCAGCTTCATCTCCTTGTGACCCCAGTAGCCGTTGGCAAAGATGCCAAGCTGGCCGCTCGCCACCAGGGCGCGGATCTTGTCCTGCACCTTGGTCAACTCGTCGGCACTATTGAGGGACCAGGTCGATACCCCCTTGAGGATATCCGCCGCCTTTTGTGGATTGGCCTGCAGCGCCGCCGTGATGTCCACCCAGTCCAACGCGGAGAGCTGGTAGAAGTGAACAATGTGATCGTGGATGTTGTGGGCCGCGATGATGAGGTTGCGGATGAACTGGGCATTGACCGGCACCTTGGCACCGATAGCGTTCTCCACCGCCCGCACCGAAGCGATGGCGTGAATGGAGGTGCAGACCCCGCAGATGCGCTGCACTATCATCCAGGCATCGCGCGGGTCGTTGCCCTTGACGATCTCCTCCATCCCGCGCCACATGGTGCCGGACGACCAGGCTTTGGTCACTTTTCCGCCTTCGATTTCGCAGTCGATACGCAGGTGCCCCTCAATGCGGGTGATGGGGTCTATGGTGATACATTGGCTCATACGTTGGCTTTCCCTCGGGCCTGATAATCTTGGTGAACACGTTCAAGTGATGGCAGTACCGGCAAGAGCCGGATCAACAGCAAATAGGCACACACCTCGATGGCAACGAAGCCCAGAGAGATCAGCACCTCCTCCGCAGAGGGGAAGTAGTGGTAGCCATTGCCGGGGTTGAAGGCGAGCAGGGAGTAATCCAGTCGCCAGAGGGCGGCGCCCAGCAGCATGCTGAGGGCCCCCAGGAACAACATGCGCGAATCGCGGCGGCTCTTGTCCCAGTGGAACACCAGCAGCGGGAAGATCATCAGCGCAATCTCGCTCCAGAACATGATGGAGAAGCGATTGAACTCGGAGAGATACTCCGACTTGTCGTGGATGACGATCTCGGCAAAGCGCAGCGCCACAAACAGGATCAGGAAGATATCGATCACCTGGGTCAGCTTGTAGAAGAGCGACTTCTCATTGGGGCCCCGCCCCGCCAGTCCCGCCTGCACCAGAGAGCCCTCAAATACCACGATGGAGAAGCCCATGATGAAGGCGGTCAACAGCGAAAAGACCGGCAGCAACTCGTAGCTTTGCCAGAGCGGATGGATCTTCTCCCCCGCGACGATCATCAACGAGCCCATGGAGGATTGGTGCATGGTGGGCAGCAGAGCCCCCAGCGCCAGCACGAAGAACATGATCTTGTTGAGGCGAATGAGCGACGCCTTCCAGCCGAACTTCTCCAGCAGCACGGGCGCAAACTCCAGCGCCATCACCCCGATATAGATGGTCATGCAGACTGCCGTCTCGAACAGCACCGAGGAGGTGTTGAAGTGACCGGGCAGGTAGAAGTACGGCAGGTTCCAGTAACGGCCCACGTCGATGGTGATGGAGAGGCCACCGAGCGAGTAGCCAAACAGGCTCGCCAACAGCGCCGGTCGCACCAGCGGATGATACTCGCCCCGGTTGAACACATAGACAGCCCAGGCCAGCGCCCAGCCGCCACAGGCGAAACCCGTGCCGATCAAGAGATCGAACGAGATCCAGAGTCCCCAGGGATAACCGCCATTCAGATCGGTGACCGAGCCCAGCCCGAAGACGAGGCGTTTTAAAATCAACATGCCGCACAGCACGGCAAAGGGGGCCAGCACCAGCACAGGCCAGCTGACCAGCTTGCCGCCGAGGGGATACGCCTTGTGGTTACTCATGATCCTTGCCTCCCTTTGTAGTGCCCTGATCCTTGATCTGCACACTCCCCTGATCATGGCCATCATCGTGATGGTGTTCGTGACCATTCTTGGTGTTGCGGCGAATGAGCACCGAAAGGCCGGTCAGCACCACCATGGGCAACACCATCCCCTTGTAGAGGGTGTGCTGGATATGCTCGGAGCGGGCACCGGAGGAGAGCTCCGGCAGATCGGGCATGTCGAGCTTGGTATAGGGCACCCCGGCCAGCACCAGCACCTGGGTGCCGCCCCCCTCCTTCTCGCCATAGACGTAAGGCTGGTAGTGGGGCACTTCGTGCAGGTAGGGGTCGTTGGCAGAGAGGGTCTGGCGCGGATAGGCATATTCACTGCCAGGGGTCGCCAGCAGGCGGCGCTTGGCTTCAGCCATCAGCTCCTCGCGGGTGCCGAAGATCACGGCTCCGGTGGGGCACACCTCGACGCAGCCGGGCAACTTGCCCTGATCGATCCGCTCAAGCCCCTTCTGGTTGCAGAGCTCGCACTTGTGGATCGCCCCCAGCGGGTTGTCATAGTCATATTTGGGCACATCGAACGGGCAGCCCACCATGCAGTAGCGACAGCCGGTGCAGACGCTCGAGTCGTAGTGAACGATGCCGGTCTTGGGATCTTTTTTAAGAGCCTGCACCGGGCAGACAGAGACGCAGTTGGGATCGACACAGTGCATGCACTGCTTCTTGATGTAGGCGTAGCCATCCACCAGCTGATCCTTGTGCTCGCCAGTGCCGCTCTTCCACACCTGAATGATGTTGTTGGTGTAGGGGGTCAGCTTGTCGTTGTTGGACCAGGTTTGCGCCCCGGCTGGGTTGGTCGGGTTGCCGTTGAGGCGCTGACACTCCGCCACACAGGCCTGACAGCCGACGCAAAGGGTAGAGTCATACAACATGCCGAGCGCGCCGGGAATGGGCGGCTTGTTCTTGGCCGCCGCCAGTGCGGTGCCGGGTACGGCTGTGCCCGCCGCCAGCGCACCGACGGAGGCGAATTTGAGGAAGTTTCGTCTGTTCACGGTTACTCCTCCCGTGATGGGTGCTGCCCGGCTTCGTGGCGCTTCTGCTGGCGACCGAGTTCACGCACCGTCATCAGACTCACCCCCACCAGCACCCCGAGGGCACCACCGATCAGGCCAGTCGCGGTGGGCGAGGTATAGCCCCCCTCCTGAATTTTCACGTCGGGTTTATCCACCCGCGGGGTCGGGTTCTCGACCTTGGCGAGCTGGAAGATCCCCTTGCTAAAACCGACCCCTTGCTCGTTGCAGCCATAACAGGGGTGACCGATGCCGACCGGCCAGATGCCGCCGCCCACATCGCAGAACTCCAGGGTCGAGCAGTTGCCATAGGTCTCCGGCCCCTTGCAGCCCAGATGGTAGAGACACCAGCCCTGCCGGTGGCCCTCATCGCCAAACTCCTTGGCAAAACGCCCTGCATCGAAGTGCGGACGGCGCTCGCAGTTCTCGTGGATCAGCCGCTCATAGGCAAACAGCGGACGCTTCTTGCTATCCAGCGCCGGCAGCTTGCCGTAGGTGATGTAGTAGGCAACCGTGGTGAGGAAGTTGTGGGGATTGGGCGGGCAGCCCGGGATATTGATGATTGGGGTGCCGATATTGCCGAGGGCTTCTTCGAGACTGACGGCACCGGTCGGGTTGCCGCCGCTAGCAGGCACACCGCCCCAGGCGGCGCAGGAGCCGATGGCGATGACGGCAGCGGCATCACTGGCGGCACGGCGAATATGGTCGACGATAGGCTCACCGGCCACCATGCAGTAGACACCACCATCTTTGAGCGGAATGGAGCCATCCACTACCAGCACATACTTGCCTTTATAGCGCTTGATGGCGTTGTGCTTGTTCTCTTCCGCCTGATGACCAAAGGCCGCCGAGAGTACCTCGTGGTACTCCAGCGAAATGGTATTGAGGATCAGGTTCTCGATGGTGGGGTGAGTGGCCCGCAGCAGTGACTCGGTACAGCCGGTGCACTCCTGCGCCCCAATCCAGATCACCGGCGGCCGCTCGGGGCTGGTGAGCGCGGTGGCCATCTTGGCGACGGCATGCTGACTTAATCCCAGGGTTGCGGCCATCCCGGCACACAATTTCATAAAATCACGGCGATTAATCCCATGAGCCGATAAAAAATTATCCTCGACCATTCTACTTATTCCCGTAGTGAGCACTTGTTTGATAAATGCTTAATAGCGGAAATGCTAAGGACTCACCCACCCTGCAGTATTGATCTCTATCAATTTCGACCGGCTTACCCCTATTTTCATAGCGAGCCACATCACAAATGAAATTAATTACCCCCAAAGAGATATTTAGCAACTCCGTAAATTTTATGAACTTAATTGGATATTAAATAATTAATCACCGCATATCCTCTCTTTCACTGTGAGCCAAATTAACATGATTGAAGTCTTGGCTATACCGCTCATTTCACAATACTGATGCCCACCCATAAATGATCCATTTAATATATCTTTACTCATTTCATTGCATATTCCATACAGTCATCCACGGGACAACCTCCTGACTTGCCTCTCCACACCAGAACGGTCTCACGGCCAGCTGCCACCGGTAGCAAGCACGGCCTGCACGGCACGATTTACCTGCTGTCGCTTGGTTTCAGTTTGCATTTGACCTGCGCTTCAGTGCGACACGTTCTACTGCGAGCCCACACAGCACAACCCCGCTTGGCCTCCCTGCCGTTTCACACCGCTTAATGAAAAGATGCCGCAGATGTATGCATATCAATACGCTCCCCCCACTCTTTATTGTCTTGGATGCTGGTGAGTAAAATATCGCACCCACGGATATGTTTACGCATCATCGTGAATCTGCATTCAAATTAATGGTAAGAGAAAAGGCAAGGTGGAAGGCTGCCTGCAACATAGTGTACATATTTAACTCGCGATGCATTCGCTCACCCCGTTACAGATGTTACCGCCCACCTTCACACTATTTACCTTCACGTCACCCTGCATAATTAACCAGAGCGTAAATATCCATCCCCACCGATAAAGATGATAATTATTCTTGTTCAATGGCAACCCCAAAAAATGAGTTGGGATGACGATGAACATGACAAGCGATAAGGGTGTTAACCATCACCCAAGCAGTGGTGCCAGCAACTGCAGCGCCTTATCGAACTCGAACTCGTTGACAGCCCTGCTCAGCTCGTGAAATGCAGCCCGAAGCGGCCGCCGTTGCAGAGAGAAGCCTCCCCCTGACTGCCTCTGATAACCACGCCATGGAGCCTTGTTTCTGGCTGGCCCAATGGACACTTGCCAAGTGCGGGAATTGAACAAAAAAACGAGAAAAATCAAGATAGATAGCCAATTAAAATGACATAATTGACTATAGTTCAATCGAACGTTTGAAAAACGTGACCACTTCACATGGACCCAGCGCAATGACCACTGAACGGGAACCGTTGATCCGCTCACTGTTTGATGAGTACATCGAGATGTATTCATCACGGGATGACCGGCTCACCACGCGTTTTAGCGACAATTTCAGCGGTTTTGCAGGCAGCAGCGATGTTCTGGTTACCGATAGAGAAGAGTGGGTCCGGATAACCCGCCGCGATTTTGCCCAGATCACGGACAGAATCCACTTGGAAATACTCGATGTGAGCCTGCAAGATCTGGCCGCTGACGTGGTGGCTGTCACCGCCTTCTTTCATATCCATCTACCGAAATCAGAACC
Organism: Aeromonas sp. HMWF015; assembly: GCF_963878965.1. NCBI lineage: Bacteria > Pseudomonadati > Pseudomonadota > Gammaproteobacteria > Aeromonadales > Aeromonadaceae > Aeromonas > Aeromonas sp. HMWF015. Next base: position 18,504 of record NZ_CAWNZT010000176.1, read on the forward strand.
TATCCTCTCCCGCAGAACCGCCAGACTGGTATTGATTTTTCGACACGAAGCCATGGCGTGGAAAATTGCTCACAGCAGTATCTCCATCCCTTACAGTGCGGCTCGGGAAAGCGAAATTTACCCGATGACCAGTTTGGAGGAGCGCCAACATGAGCTGGAGCTCATTATCGAGCTCAGAACCAAGGAGCTGGCGGAAGCGAACCGGAAACTGGAAGCGCTCAGCAATACCGATGGGCTCACCAATATCGGCAACCGCCGTCTGTTCGACAACTCATTGAACCAGGCCTGGGAGCGCTGTATTCAGACAGAGATGCCGATTGCGCTCATCATGCTCGACATCGATCATTTCAAGCAGTTCAACGACCTCTATGGCCACGTTGCCGGTGACGAGTGCCTTCGATTGCTGGCCCATACCCTGGCGCAATCCGGGCGCCGCTCGGGGGAGTTGGTGGCCCGCTACGGCGGAGAGGAATTTGTCATCCTGTTGCCACATGTCGAGCGTCAATCCGCCTATGAAATTGCCCAACATATCCAGCGACTGATTTTTGCACTCGCGCAGCCACACGCACAAAATGCCACCGGTATGGTGACCGTTAGCATGGGTGTCGCCTGCCTCAGACCATCGAGTCACTGGCAGCCATCTGAACTGGTCAAACTGGCTGATGCTGCGCTCTACACCGCCAAATCATCCGGCCGTAACTGCATCAGAGTGGCGGAGTCACCCAGCCTCCCGCAACCAGTCTGCCCATAATCCCTCATACACCCCATCCTCCCCGTGGGGAACCACTGCGCGCTAACCATGCACGGCAAGGCTCAACGCATCCCATCGCAACATACCTTCCCACTGATCCAGTGTGCTTTGGTAGGTATCCGCCGCGTTGTAATGGACCATGGCATGCAGGCGGGCATGATGGCCAAGTCGCTTGACCTCGTCGGGCATGGCATTGAGGCTGGCCAGCACCCGCGCCAGATCGCCGGGATCGTTTGGCTGATATTTGCGGCAATTCACGTCATCGGTGAGGTGTCGATCCCACCAGGCGCCATCGGCCGGGATCACTACGCATAATCCTGCCGCCATGGCCTCCAGAATGGAGAGACCAAAGGGCTCCTGATGACTGGTGGAGACAAAAATGCCGCATTGAGATCGGATCTCGTCAAGATTGGCGGGGTTGGCATACCAGTGCGTGTCTGGCAGCTGTGGCTGGGGCTGGCTGCAGGGTTGCAGCGTGCCCTTGGGCTGCAGATAGCACACCATCAGCTCGGGGCGAGCCTCAGGGATCAGTTGATGGGCGGCCAGCATAGTCTCCAGCCCCTTCCAGCGCAGCAACGAGGCAGCCCACAAAATACGAGGCCCCCCCAGGGTCGCTTTGGGCCAATCAATCTCGCTCAAACCATTGGTAAATGGCTGCCAGTGTGACGGGAACTCGGTCTCGCCAAGCCGAGCCAGCAATGCCGCAAGGGAGCTGCGAGTTGATTCGAGATAAAAGACAAAACTCGCCCGTTGCAAGGCCCTGGCAGAGAGGCCCGAGCACCCCACAGGGCCATGGATCAGCTGAACCACCCGGCACCGCAACCAGCGGGCCGCCCAGTAACAGCAGAGATCCACCCCAGGCCCGGACGCCGCCACCAGGCACTTCACCTGCCCCAAGCGCAGCACAAGCCAGAGGATCAGCAGGGTCTGCCACCCCTGTTTGAGCAGATAGCCGATGCCGGACTCCCGCCCCTTCAATATGTGGGGCAGCCAAAGAGGATGATGCTGACAACGGGACCAGGAGTCGGGATCCTGGGTCAACACATGGCATGTGAGCCCGGGCATCCGCTTGGCCAACTCATCGAGCAGCACTTCGGTCGCAACCTTGGAGCCACCGCGAAACGGGATGGGATCCACGACGATGATCTTTCCAAACACCGGCTCAGTTTGCATGCTCATCTTGCTGCTCCCTTACTCTGGCGCCTTGCGGCGGCCAAACCCCAACTGCACTTTTTGCGCCACTTTTGCCATCCCACTTGCCAGCATATTGCGCCCTCTGGCAAGGAGTCGTTGCCCCGCCCAGTGAATGAGTGGTCGGAAGGGTGTGGGGGCCGTGGCGTGCCAACGACCAGCCAGCGCGGCGTCCCACACCGCCGTGACCCCGTCAACGTAGCGCGCCACCGTGAACAACTGTGCGGCACGCAGCTGAGCGGCCCGCCCCATTTCACATCGGCGCTGCGGATTGCTCAATTGCCGCCAGTGATCAGCCATCTCGGCCCAATCCCCCGGGGTTGCCAGCAAACCGGTCACCCCCTCTTCCACAACTTCCGGAATGCCGCCCACTCGGTAGGCACTGACGGGGAGCCCCAACATGCCCGCCTCCGCCAACGTCAGACCAAACACCTCCTCACGGGCGCCAGAGACCAGCAGATCCACCCCGCCCCGCAAGATAGCCGCACTGTCCGGCCGCTCGCCGAGAAAGTGGACCCGCTTGGCCACCCCGAGTTCGACAGCCAACGCCATCAATGCTTCCCGCTCCGGACCGCTGCCAATAATCAGCAACTGAGCCTCCTCCCCCGATGCCATCAGGGCAGCCAGTGAGCGGATCAGCAGATCAATCCCCTTGCGTTTGATCAGGGAGCCGACGGTTGCGATGATCATATCCCCCGGGGGCAAGCCCAGCATGCCGACGACCGGCCAGTGAGTACCGCCATTCAGGCGAGCGGCATCCACCCCGTTGGGTACCCGGATCAACCGCTCGGCCGCGCAGCCATCCTGGCGCCAACCGGTCAACACCGGCTCGCTCACCCCGATCAGCACACTTGCCTGATGAACCCGCAGGCTGAATCTGTCTCTTGGCTGGTAACGGGCATGGAGGTGGCACACCAGCGGTACCTGCAACGCCCGACAGACCCCCGCCAGCCACTGACAAGGAGCCGCGCTGTTGGCGTGCACCAGCCCAATCTGCCGTTCGGTGATGAGCTCTCTGGCTCGCCGGGAGAGGCGCCGATGGGCCGCAAGATCAAAACGGGGCGCCTGCCATCCCAGCAGCAGGCTGAGCGGCTCGACCATGGTTTCTACCCCGAGGGTGGCCACCTCTGCCGCCAGCGTCGGGCTATTGCACCAGAGCAGGGGCGTAAACCGGCTGCGATCGAGGTGGGCCAGCAGATCCAGCAGGCAGCGTTCGCTGCCGCGGATCCAGTCCTCTCCGTAGTGAACCAGCAAAACAGGGGTTGCGTTCATCCTCTTGCTCCCTTTGGTGGCACTGGCGGCAACCGGGTTGCCTCCTGATGATCCTCAGCGGTGGCCTTCACCTCTGTGGCAACCTGCTGCACGTACTTGATGGCGGCGACGGCCAGCGCCAATTCCAGATAGATAGGCCAGGTAAACCCCTGGGTCAGGAAGGATCCCGAAATCACAAACCCCACCATGCTGGCCATCACCCCCTGCATCGCCGTGATCACTGCAGGAGGCATGCCAGCAAGCTGGCAACTCCAGCAACTGCGCAGGGTCACCGTCACCATGCCGATAAACAGCGCCAGCCCGACAAAGCCGGTTTCAGCCAGCACCCCGAACCAGGTGGAGTGCACCGCATGATTGAGTCCATCCCAATGGGGGCTGTAGAAGAAGTAGTTGTAATAGAAATTGGACAAGCCCACCCCTACCAGCGGATGGCCCAGCGCCATGCCCCAGGCTGCTTGCCAAGCGTAGATCCGCCCCATGGCCGAGGCATCGACCCCGCTCTCGGCGGCGCCGCCAGATGCCCGGTCGCTGATCCCGGCGGCGGCAAACAGCACCACCAGCGCGACCATCCCCAGCGAGATCAACAGGGTTTTCGACTTCACCCGCTGCCAGGCAAACAGGCCACCAACGGCGCAGATACCCAGCAAACCACCCCGGCTCTGGGT
>NZ_CAWNZT010000177.1:0-1110 GCF_963878965.1 Aeromonas sp. HMWF015
GCTCACCCGAACGCATACCAGCACTCACATTGGCACACACCACCATGCCGTTTATTTCCAAGAGCGCACGAGCTCCCCTCGGGATTGCCCCGAATCGAGATGGCTGCGGCGAAGGAGAGTCGCGAGAGGAGTGAATTACAGATAAAAAGATCAGTAGTGAGCGGTGAGAACCATTCTCAATAAAACACATAACCAGCGTCATTGGAATACCTACCATAAACCAGATCGGATTTCTTTGAACCTCATTGCGTTTTTTGAAAATGGCTCTTTTTGAACCCCTTCCACCCGTGTATAGATTTCCGTCGCACTCAGGATGGTGCGATCCAAGATGGAGTTAAAAAAATAATGAAGCAAACATCGTTAGCACTGGCGATCACAGCACTGCTGTCGACCCTGCCCAGTGCGCTCGTTCAGGCAAATGAAGGTTGTGCGCCGCTCACCGGCAAGGAGAGCGGCATGGATATCGGACGCAGCAGCACCGAGCGCTGCTTGCCAGGTACCAATCCCCTGCAAGATCAGCAGTGGTATCTGCTCAACAGCGGCCAGGATGGATTCAGCGCCCGTGGCGGTATAGCGGGCAATGATCTCAACCTCTGGTGGGCTCATCGCACCGGCGTGCTGGGCCAGGGAGTCAATGTGGCCGTGGTGGATGATGGTCTGGCCATCGCCCACCCGGATCTGGCGGACAACGTGCGTCCGGGTTCGAAAAACGTGGTGACCGGCAGCGATGACCCGACACCGACCGATCCGGATACGGCCCACGGCACCTCGGTCTCCGGCATCATAGCGGCGGTAGACAACTCCATCGGTACCAAGGGAATTGCCCCGCGAGCCCAGCTGCAGGGGTTCAACCTGCTGGATGACAACAGCCAGCAGTTGCAGAAAGATTGGCTCTACGCCCTTGGCGACAGCGATGCCAGCCGCGACAACCGGGTGTTCAACCAGAGCTACGGCATGAGTGTGGTGGATCCCCGCTCTGCCAACTCTCTGGATCAATCCCAGCTTGATCGTCTGTTTGAACAGCAGACCCTCAAGGCGCAGGGTGCGGCCTATATCAAGGCCGCCGGCAACGGCTTCAACAAGATAGCGGCGGGTGGCTATGTGCTTAAC
>NZ_CAWNZT010000177.1:1126-2851 GCF_963878965.1 Aeromonas sp. HMWF015
CTCGATCCCTCCAACAGCAACTTCTGGAACCTGGTGGTAAGCGCGCTCAACGCCGATGGCGTCAGATCCTCCTACTCCAGCGTCGGCAGCAACATCTTCCTGAGCGCGACCGGCGGCGAGTACGGTACCGACGCTCCGGCGATGGTGACCACGGATCTGCCCGGCTGCGACATGGGTTACAACCGCACCGACGATCCCAGCACCAACCGGCTGCACGGCAACCCGCAACTGGATGCCAGCTGCGACTACAACGGCGTGATGAACGGCACCTCCTCCGCCACCCCCAGCACCTCCGGCGCTATGGCGCTGCTGATGTCCGCCTACCCGGATCTGTCGGTGCGGGACCTGCGGGATCTGCTGGCGCGCAGCGCAACCCGGGTCGATGCCACACAGAAACCTGTGATGGTCAGCTACACCAGCAGCACCGGCAAGGTGCGTGATGTGAAAGGGCTGGAAGGGTGGGAGCGCAATGCCGCCGGCATGTGGTTCAGCCCGACTTACGGTTTTGGTCTGATCGACGTCAACAAGGCCCTTGAGCTGGCAGCCAATCACCAGCCCCTGCCCCCGCTGGTGCAACTGCCATGGCAGAAGATCAATGTCAGCGGCAGTGCCGCCGCCATTGCGGATGTGGGCAACAGCCCGACCAGCTCGACAACCCGCATTGCCACACCATTGACGGTAGAAGCGGTTCAGGTGATGGTGAGTCTGGATCATCAGCGCCTGCCCGATCTGCTAATCGAACTGGTCTCCCCCGCCGGCACCCGCAGCATCCTGCTGAGCCCCTTCAACAGCCTGGTCGGCCAATCTCTCGACCAGCAGCAGCTGGGCTTTGTACGAACCAAGGGATTGCGCGACATGCGGATGCTATCCAACAAGTTCTACGGCGAATCGGCGCAAGGTACATGGCGACTGGAAGTAACCGACGTTGCCAACGGTACCCGTCAGGTCTCTCTGCTCAATCGCGAGACCCGTGAGCGTACCACCCTGACCGAGCGCAACAATCGCCAACCGGGCAAGCTGATCTCATGGTCCCTGCGGGTCCTGGGTCACGATGCCAACCGCAGCTAACACGCTAGGAGTATTACCATGAACAAACCTGTTACCTTGCTTCTGGCAACCCTGCTGGCCCCCCTCTCGGGACAGCTCTGCGCCCAGGAGTCCATCACCATGGATGGCAAGCAGTACAGCACCATAGAGGTGAACGGCCAGACCTACCTCATTCCTGACAATGGCAGCAAGAAGCGGGTCGCCCGCAGCCTTGACAGCAAGGTCCCGCAACAGACCCTGCGCCGCGGTGACGTGTTGATGCAAGGGGCCGCCAGCCCCGAACTCACCGTCAGTGGCACCCTGCTAGTGGAAGCTGACGATGCCAGCGCCAAGGCGCTGGCGACTCGCCACGGCCTGAACTTCAAGCAGAGCAGCGGTGGTATCGCCCTGCTGGAGGCCAAATCGGGCACCGATCTCAATGCCATCGCCACCAAGCTCAAGAGCGAAGGGGTGAATGCGCAGATCGAGCTGTCGGGGGCCGAACAGCAGCCGAAATAGGTCGCGACACGCAGATAACAAAGGGGGCCATTATGGCCCCCTTTCTGTACTGCTCATTTTGACAGTGGCTTACTTGGCACCATGCTGCTCCGCCAGATAGAGCCAGGTATCGACCACGGTATCGGGGTTTAGCGACACCGAGTCGATCCCCTGCTCCACCAGCCAGGCGGCGAAGTCCGG
>NZ_CAWNZT010000177.1:2861-26053 GCF_963878965.1 Aeromonas sp. HMWF015
CTGGATCGCCATCGCCAGCAGCGCCTTGACCGCCTCGTTACGCTCGTCGAACAGGTGGGCAATCAGCCCCGAGTCCCGATCCAGCCCAAGGGTGAGCTGGGTCATGTCATTGGAGCCGATGGAGAAGCCGTCCACGTGCTCGAGGAACTGGTCCGCCAGAAGGGCATTGCTCGGGATCTCGCACATCATGATCACCTTGAGCCCCCGCTCGCCGCGGCGCAGGCCGTTTTCGGCCAGGATGTCGATCACCTGCTCCGCCTCACCCACAGTACGCACGAAGGGGATCATCACCTCGACGTTGGTCAACCCCATCACATCGCGCACCCGCTTGATCGCCTCGCACTCGAGGGCAAAGCAGGGGCGGAAGCTGTCGGCGATGCAGCGGGATGCGCCACGAAAACCGATCATCGGGTTCTCCTCGTGGGGCTCGTAGCCACGACCGCCCACCAGATTGGCGTACTCGTTGGACTTGAAGTCCGACATCCGCACGATCACCCGCTCCGGCCAGAAGGCGGCCCCCAGAGTGGCGATCCCCTCGGTCAGCTTGGCCACGTAGAACTCACGCGGGCTGTCGTAACCGGCGATCATCTTGCCGATGGTGGCCTTGAGCTCTGGGGTTTGCTGGTCAAACTCCAGCAGCGCCTTGGGGTGCACGCCGATCATCCGGTTGATGATGAATTCAAGGCGTGCCAGCCCCACCCCGGCATTGGGCAACTGGGCAAAGTCGAAAGCACGATCCGGGTTGCCGACGTTCATCATGATCTTGATGGGCAGGCGCGGCATATTGCCCACCTCGGTCACCGCCACATCAAAGTCCAGCTCGCCGTCATAGATAAAACCGGTATCCCCTTCCGCGCAGGAGACGGTGATCCGCTGGCCCGGCTGAATATGGTCGGTGGCGTTGCCACAGCCCACCACCGCCGGAATGCCCAGCTCGCGAGCGATAATGGCGGCGTGACAGGTGCGGCCACCCCGGTTGGTGACGATGGCGGAGGCCCGCTTCATGATGGGCTCCCAGTCCGGGTCGGTCATGTCGGTGACCAGCACATCGCCGGGTTGCACTTCGTCCATCTGGCTGATGGAGGAGATGACCCGCGCCGGGCCCGCGCCAATCTTGTGACCGATAGCACGCCCCTCGATCAGCACCTTGCCCGCTTGCTTGAGGGCAAAACGCTCGAGGGTGTTGGCCTCCTGACGGCTGCGCACGGTTTCCGGGCGGGCCTGCACGATATAGAGCTGGCCATCCTGACCATCCTTGGCCCACTCGATATCCATCGGGCGGCCATAGTGCTGCTCAATGATGAGGGCCTGTTTCGCCAGCGCCATCACTTCCTCATCGCTGATGCAGAAGCGGCTGCGCTCGGCCTCATTGGTGTCGACAATCTTCACCTGGCGGCCGTGACCGGCATCGTCCGAGTAGGTCATCTTGATAAGCTTGGAGCCGAGGGTCTTGCGCACCACCGCCGGGCGGCCCCCCTTGAGAGTCGGCTTGTGCACATAGAATTCATCCGGGTTGACCGCGCCCTGCACCACCATCTCGCCAAGACCATGGGCCCCGGTGATAAAGACCACGTCGTTGAAGCCGGACTCGGTATCCAGAGTAAACATGACGCCGGAGGCGGCGAGATCCGAGCGCACCATCCGCTGCACCCCGGCCGACAGGGCAACGCCCTTGTGGTCATAGCCCTGATGCACCCGATAGGAGATGGCGCGATCGTTGAACAGGGAAGCAAACACATGCTTGACCGCCGTCATGACGGCATCGATGCCACGTACGTTGAGGAAGGTCTCCTGCTGACCGGCAAAGGAGGCGTCCGGCATATCCTCGGCGGTGGCGGAGGAGCGCACCGCAAACGAGGCCTCGACACCGGCACTCAACTTTTCATAGGCAACCCGGATAGCCTGCTCCAGCTCGGGCTGGAACGGGGCGTCGATCACCCAGTCGCGGATCTGCTGACCGGCCCGGTTGAGGGCGGCGATATCGTCCACGTCGAGATTGTCGAGCAGATGGTGGATCTTGCCGTTGAGGCCGCTTGACTCCAGAAACTCGTTAAACGCAAAGGCGGTGGTGGCAAAGCCCCCCGGCACGGATACGCCGGCGCCAGAGAGGTTGCTGATCATCTCGCCAAGGGATGCGTTCTTGCCGCCAACTCGTTCTACGTCCTGCATTCCGAGTTGTTCGTACCAGAGCACGTACTGTTGCACTTGGATGTCTCCAGGTTGGTGGGCACCGATGCCATAGCACCTCGTGCGCCCGATTTAATCGATGAGGTTATGGGTAAGTCAGGTGCGTTATTGTCTGTTTCTTTTGTTGCCAACGACCATGAAAACGTTTTCCATTGGTTTTCAAAAAAATCCCCGAGCAAGAGTTGGGGATGGTCGAATGACCGGAACATTCTACAATGGCGACACAAAAAGATAACGATTCAGGTTTGCAAGCCACTTCACAACTTGGGCACAGCAGACCGGTTGACAAAACTGGTATGGTTTCGGGAGATACTTCTCACCCCTTACCCCATGCGACCCCACCCGCGGTATCACAGGAGCCCTACGTGCACACCGTATTTTATGTTTCAGACGGAACCGCCATCACCGCCGAAGTGTTCGGTCACGCGGTATTGAGCCAGTTTCCGCTGGCCTTCGAGCAGATCACTATCCCCTTTGTGGAGACACTGGAGAAAGCCCGTCAGGTACGGATGCGGATCGACGAGCAGTTCCGCCAGACCGGGGTACGCCCCATTCTGTTTCACACCATCGTCGACCCGCTGGTACGGGAAGAGGTACTGAAATCGGAGGCGTGCGGCCACGACTTTCTCAACACCTTCGTCAGCCCGCTGGAGCAGGAGCTGGGGGTAAAAGCCGAGCCCCGCCTCCACCGCACCCACGGCATGGAGAACCGCAAGCTCTATGACGATCGCATCGAGGCGGTCAACTTCGCACTGGCCAACGACGATGGCATCACCACCAGGGAGTACGATGAGGCGGACATCATCCTGATCGGGGTCTCCCGCTGCGGCAAGACCCCCACCAGCCTTTATCTGGCGCTGCAGTTCGGCATTCGCGCCGCCAACTACCCCTTTATCGAGCAGGACATGGGGATGCTGGAGCTGCCCGCCCCCCTCAAGGCCAACCGTCACAAGCTGTTTGGCCTCACCATAGCGCCGCAGCGGCTGCAAGAGATCCGCAACCAGCGCCGCGCTAACAGCCGCTACTCCTCCATCGAACAGTGCGAGCAGGAGCTGGCCTGCGTGGAGAGGCTGTTTCGCCAGGAGGCGATACGCTTCCTCGATACCAGCTCCCACTCGGTGGAGGAGATCAGCGCCAAGGTCCTCGAGGCGACCGGTCTGCGCCGCCAACTCTGTTAAGCCAGCTTGACAGCTATCTGCATCAACAAAAGATAAAAATTACAGTGTCGCGGCGAAAGTCAGCTGTGGCGAACTACAATTCACATAGATGACAGTGAAAAACGTGGATAAAAAAGGGATAAGCACCACAAATGCTTATCCCTCTTCTTGTCGACCTTGCCGTTGTGCCCTTGTCACCTGCTGCCAGTTAGCCGCTATTCGATTCCGTTCTGCTGCCCTCGGCAAACAGCCAGCGTTAACTAACGATTGAGCTCAGGGTTGTTCATCAACCGGGCATAGAAGGCCAGCAAACCGTGGCGCAGGCGAACCCGCTCCGCCAGCCAGCCGCCAACGAGCGCCCCCGTGACCCCACCAACCAGCAACAGCGGCTGCCAGTAGTGCAGCAACCCCTGATCACCGAGCGAGAGCCAGCCCAGCAACATGGTGGCCGCCACCAGCAACAACAGCGGACTGGCGGCAATCCCTAACCAGAGCGCCACCAGCACACTCCGGGCAACCCCTTGTTGCAGCACGCTTTCGCGCTCTCTGTACTCCAACTCCCTGCACTCTTCCCTGTACTCTTGCTTGTTTGGCATCATTTGCATCCATTTGTGGCTTGGCACCACAAAAGCACACCAACAAGACAAAATGTCAACAAAAAAGAATTCTATTGCACAAACATCAACCAAAAACTACCAGCAAGCCTCTTCAGATCATGAAAAAGCTGCCTTTGGTACAAAATACGGCCATTAGAGATGGAAAACAGGTGCATTTATGGCGGATTATCACTATTCTGCTTCGGTTGCTAGCCAACACTAAAAAATTGAAAACGGCATAACGTAACGAAATAAATACAGCTTTCGTCAGGTTTTGGCTACGCACTGCGGCCTGCTCAGGATGAGCCCAACACCGACCAGAGACAACAGAGACGTAAGGACAGACCCATGGATTTGAAACAAGACGGTGAGGAGCTGAAGCGCGGCCTTAAAAACCGCCACATTCAGTTGATTGCTTTGGGCGGCGCCATCGGCACCGGCCTCTTTCTGGGCATTGCCCAAACCATCAAGATGGCAGGCCCCTCGGTCCTGCTGGGGTATGCCATCGGCGGCTTTATCGCCTTCCTGATCATGCGCCAGCTCGGTGAAATGGTGGTGGAAGAGCCGGTAGCCGGCTCCTTCAGCCACTTTGCCTACAAATATTGGGGTGAGTTTGCCGGTTTCGCGTCCGGCTGGAACTACTGGGTGCTCTACGTGCTGGTGAGCATGGCCGAGCTGACCGCGGTGGGCATCTATGTCCAGTACTGGTGGCCCGAGATCCCGACCTGGATGTCGGCAGCCTTCTTCTTCGTGCTGATCAACGCCATCAACCTCTCCAACGTCAAAGCGTTTGGCGAGATGGAGTTCTGGTTCGCCATCATCAAGGTGGTTGCCATCATCGGCATGATTGGCTTTGGCGGCTATCTGCTCCTCTCCGGTGCCGGTGGCCCCGAGGCGAGCGTCACCAACCTGTGGGCCCAAGGCGGCTTCTTCCCCAACGGCATCAGCGGTCTGGTGATGGCTATGGCGGTGATCATGTTCTCCTTCGGCGGTCTCGAGTTGGTGGGCATTACCGCCGCGGAAGCGGACAACCCAGAGAAGAGCATTCCCAAGGCCACCAATCAGGTGATCTACCGCATCCTCATCTTCTACATCGGCGCTCTGGCTATCCTGATGTCCCTCTACCCCTGGGGTAAAGTGGTGGAAGGCGGCAGCCCGTTCGTGATGATTTTCCACGCTCTGGATAGCAATCTGGTCGCCACCGTGCTCAACATCGTGGTGCTGACGGCGGCACTGTCGGTCTACAACAGCTGCGTCTACTGCAACAGCCGGATGCTGTTCGGTCTGGCCAAACAGGGCAACGGCCCGAAAGCCCTGCTCAAGACCAACAAGAGCGGCGTACCGCTGGTTGCCCTCTCGGTCTCGGCCATCGCTACCCTGCTCTGCGTGCTGATCAACTACCTGATGCCGGGCAAGGCGTTCGGTCTGCTGATGGCGCTGGTGGTCTCCGCACTGGTGATCAACTGGGCGATGATCAGCCTCGCGCACCTCAAGTTCCGCAAGGCCAAGATCGCAGAAGGCGTTCAACCCAAGTTCAAGGCGTTCTGGTATCCCTTCGGCAACTACCTCTGCCTCGCGTTCATGGCTGGCATCCTGGTGATCATGTACATGACCCCGGATTTTCGCATCTCGGTCGAACTGATCCCCGCCTGGCTGGTGGTACTGGGTATTGGCTTTGTCATCAAGCGCAAAGGGCAAGCCCAAAGCAAGGTTGCAGCCAATCTGGGTTAATGCCCACAACAGAGAAGAACAATGCAAAACGCCGATCGGATGATCGGCGTTTTTTTATTGCAAGCAGCACTACTAGCAGCCATAGCCCTCAGGAAGGCAGCTCTTGCCTTTGATCTTGCCGATGCTCCGGGCTGTTGACGCAACACTCATCGCGGAAAAAGGCGATGATCTCCTCCAGCACCACGTATTGAGAGACGCAAAGCAGGGTGCGACTTTCCCGGTTTTGCTTCACCAGCCCCACCGAGACCAGCGCCGCGATATGGTGGCTGAGGGTGGAAGCGGGGATCGCCAGCTGCTTTTGCAGCTCACCCACCGGCAGCCCCTGCTCTCCCGCCTTGACCAGATGCTTGAAGATAAACAGCCGGGTCGGATGACCCAGCTCTTTCAATGCCTTGGCGACCTCTTCCAGTTGCATCTCTGCGCCCTCCACGAATTTGACATTTCGATAATACCAGAAATATCTTGACCAAACATTCATTTCGATTATTTTGGAAGTATAGAAACCAAGTGAGGATACGACAATGAACGAGTGGTTAACCATGCTGACCGATGCAGCCCAGATGTTCCTGTTTCTGGCTATCGAGCTCTCGGTTCTGTTTCTGGTCATTAGCGCCGGGGTCAGCCTGATCCGCCAGAAGATCCCCGACGAGAAGATCCAGCGGATGCTGGGGGCACGCCATGGCAAAGGCTATCTGCTCTCGGTCCTGCTCGGCGCCGTCACCCCCTTTTGCAGCTGCTCCACCATCCCCATGCTGAGAGGGCTGCACTCGGCCAAGGCAGGCCTTGGCCCCACCCTCACCTTCCTGTTTATTTCGCCACTGCTGAACCCCATCATCGTCGGCTTGATGTGGGCCACCTTCGGCTGGAAAGTGACCCTGCTTTACGCCGTGATCGCCGCCAGCGTCTCCGTCATGGCGAGCATGCTGCTCGACAGATTGGGGTTCGAGCGCCATGTCATCGACCCCAAAGAGGCCACCCCCTCTTGCGGTAGCGACTGTGGCCCGGCGACCCGCGCCACCACTCAAGCACATTGCAGTAACAACCAACGCAGTGCCATTCGCGCAATCAAACCCCTCAACGGGGCAGCGTGCTGTCCGGCTCCGCAACCAGAGATGGCAGAGCAGTCCACCCTCCCCTGCTGCGGCGATGGCACGGCAACCCTGACCAGAGCGCCACAGCTCCCCACCGCCTGGGTCAAAGCTCGCCTCGATGCCTGGCAGCAGTTCAAAGCGGTATTGCCCTTCCTGCTGCTGGGGGTCCTTATCGGCTCATTTATCTACGGCTTTATTCCGGCCGAGTGGATCGCCGCCCATGCTGGCGCCGAGAACCCGTTGGCCATCCCCTTCAGCGCTATCGTCGGGATCCCGCTCTACATCCGCGCCGAGGCCGTGATCCCGCTGGCGTCGGTACTGCTGGGCAAAGGGATGGGAATGGGCGCCGTCATGGCGCTGATCATCGGCAGTGCCGGTGCCAGTCTGACCGAGGTGATCCTGCTCAAATCCATGTTCAGAACCCCGATGATTGCAGCCTTCCTTACCGTGATCCTCGGCATGGCGATCCTGATGGGCTACCTGACGCAACTGCTGTTTTAAGTCGCTCATCATTAAACAGACAGGGTGTTAAGCCAGCAGAGTGTGAAACCATCAGGCTTCCCATAGACAAAACGCCGATCAACAGATCGGCGTTTTGCATGTTCCGTACGACAATCTGCAACCGGCGTTACAGATATTGCCCGATAATGGGGAGCAGATCCTCGACGTCACGGGCGATATGGTCGGGTTGGTGTTCCCAGCGCTCCGGGGTCGCGCGGCTATAGGCGACAGCCACCGAGATCACACGGCTCTGCTCGCCAAGCGCCGCTTGCAAATGACGGGCAAACTGCACATCCGCTTCATGGTCACCGATATAGATCAGCGACTGGCACCTGGCTGGGCCGAAGATAGACTCCAGACATTTGAGGCCACCTAAGGATGGGGTTTTTGCTGCTGTCCGGGCACGTCATCATAGCCGACTACAGCCTTGAACTGGCTGTTCACGCCATGCAGCTCCAGTACCCGGCGAATGTTTTTTTGGGAGTTTTGCGAACAAATTCCGTGGGGAATGGCAGAGAAATGGTCAATCACCGCCTCCAGCCCCGCAAAAAACCGCACCTCGGTCCGGTTCATCTCCTGATGCTTGGCCCACAGACTGCCAGCCAGCACCATCTCGTCCCGCGACAAACCGTAGTAATCCATATAGAGCGCCTGCCAGTTCTTGGCGGCGTGATTGGCATGGTGATACTCCGCTTCGCTGCGCAGATAGCGCGGCAGATGTTCTCCGATCAGATGGGGGGCGACCTCAGCCAGGATCTGCTTGGTGATATCGATATTCTTCGGCACCGAATTGACCAGAGTACCGTCATAATCCCATAAAATCGCATCCAACTTCATTGCGTTACCTGTCTCGCTGCACAACCATAAGTCACGCCATGTTACTTGGCCTGCCTCCCCTCGCCAAACCGTGCTGTAAAAATGTGAGACCCATCCCGTCCCCACGCAGTAGCACAAGAGTTAATATGCAACAACACAATAAATGAACATCCTCTGCCATACTCAGACGAAGCATTCCGTTACGCCAAAACCGGAGCCTGATCATGGTAACCAGCTCGCTTCACACCACAGATACCGAGGTTGAATTTGCCGACGATATCCAGTTGGTATCGACGACCGACCTCAAAGGGGACATCACCTACGCCAATCCGGCGTTTTGTCAGGTGGCAGGCTATCGCCTGGAAGAGATGTTAGGGCAGCATCACAATCTGGTGCGCCACCCCGACATGCCCAAGGCAGCGTTTGCCGATCTCTGGGCCCACCTGCAGGCAGGCAAACCATGGCGAGGCATGGTAAAAAACCGCTGCAAAGATGGTCGTTTTTATTGGGTTGATGCCTATGTCACCCCGATTTATGAAGATGGCAAGATGGTGGGTTACCAATCCGTCCGCTGCCGTCCCGCAGCAGAGCACAAAGCGCGTGCCAGCCAGATGTACAAAACCCTTAAAGCCCGTGAAACCGGCTCTGCCATTCACATGGGCCTGCGTCAACTCACACCGGCCATGATGACCATCCCCCTGCTGCTCGTCAGCGTGATCAGCGCGCTCTGGCTGCTCTCACCGCTGCAGGCGATCTGGGTCATCATTCCCCTCTTGGCAACAATCTGGTTCAATCGCCACCCTCTCTTCCTCACGCCACGATTCTTGCAGCAGCTCGAGCAGGATTACGACAGCATCAGCCGCCTTATCTTCTCGGGGGATGCCCCCCACAGCATCGCCGATTTCCATATCAAACTCGGGCAAGCGAGGATCCGTACCGTGCTCGGCCGGGTGGATGACACCACGGCTTCGCTCAATGCCATGGCCAATGACCTGCGCGGCTCCGCCTCGCTGGCCAGCCAGGATATCTCTTCGCAAGACACGCAGATCCAGCAGATTGCCACCGCCGTCACCCAGATGGCCTCGGCCGCCGAGGAGATCAACCGCAATATTCAAGACAGCAACAGCCAGATCGAAGAGGCCCGCCGCCACTGCATCACCACCAGCACCCAGCTTTCGGAAGCGGGAGAAGAGATGTCGGCGCTGGCCACCCAGGCGGAGCAAGCCTTCCAGTCAGCTGTCGAGCTGGCGAGCGAATCCGAGCGGATCGGCACCATCATGAGCGAAATTCGCGGCATTGCGGATCAAACCAACCTGCTGGCGCTCAATGCCTCCATCGAAGCCGCACGGGCAGGCGATCAGGGCCGCGGCTTTGCAGTGGTGGCGGACGAGGTTCGCAGCCTGTCGACCAGAACCCACAAGGCGACAGAGCAGATCCAGAACAGCATTGGCCATATCCAGCAAACCCTGGGGGGATGGAAAGAGATGATGCATCTCAATGTGACTAGAACCAACGCCTGCCTCGCCACCACCCAGGCAAGCACCGGCAACCTGAATCAGGTTGTGGTCGAGATAGACAAGGTCTCTGATTTTTCCAACCAGATCACCGCCGCGGCCACCGAGCAACAAGCTGTCATCGAGGAGATCAGTCGCAATATCAACCAGATATCCTCGCTCTCTCACGATAACAGCCTCAAAATCGATCAGGTGAGTGAAACCAGTGCCAATTTGCAGAGCAAAGCGAGCCAGCTCAAGGACTTAAGCCGGACGTTTGGATAGCAGCATGCAGATAAAGTCCATGTAAGCGAAGGGCCACCCGTCTGGGTGGCCCTGTTGTTTATACGGCTTAACTGTTGCACCTAAACGCCACTTACTTGGCGTAATCCTCGGTCGGGATGCAGGAGCAGAACAGGTTGCGATCGCCGTAGACGTCGTCGATGCGGTTCACAGATGGCCACAGCTTGCTGGCGCGCACGGCGTCGGACGGGAAGACCGCCTCAGCGCGGCTGTAGCCACGGGACCACTCTGCATCCATCACATCATCCTGAGTGTGCGGCGCATGGACCAGCGGGTTGTCGGTCAGGCTCCACTGCCCCTCCTGCACCTTGGCAATCTCGGCGCGGATGGACGTCATCGCCTCGACGAAGCGATCCAGCTCGCGCTTGGATTCCGACTCGGTCGGCTCGACCATCAGGGTGCCCGCTACCGGGAAGCTCATGGTCGGTGCGTGGAAGCCGTAGTCCATCAGCCGCTTGGCCACGTCCATCTCGCTGATGCCGGAAGCCTCCCTGAGCGGGCGAATATCCAGAATGCACTCGTGGGCCACCCGACCGTTGCGGCCGGAATAGAGCACCGGGAAGGATTCACCCAGCTTCTTGGCCAGATAGTTGGCGTTGAGGATAGCCACCTGAGTGGATCTCTTCAGCCCCTCGTCACCCAGCATGGCGATATACATCCAGCTGATGGGCAGGATGCTGGCCGAGCCGAACGGTGCAGCCGACACGGCGCCATTGTCACGGCTCTCCTTGTCGGTCTTGACCACGGCGTGACCGGCCACGAACGGTGCCAGATGTTTCTTCACGCCGATGGGGCCCATACCCGGGCCGCCACCACCGTGAGGAATGGCGAAGGTCTTGTGCAGGTTGAGGTGAGAGACGTCCGCCCCGATAAAGCCCGGTGCCGTCAATCCAACTTGCGCGTTCATATTGGCACCGTCCAGATAGACCTGACCACCGTGCTGGTGAACGATGTCGCACACCTCCTTGATGGTCTCCTCATACACTCCGTGGGTGGAGGGGTAGGTCACCATCAGACAGGAGAGTTGATCCCCCGCCTCGGCGGCCTTGGCGCGCAGATCGTCGAGATCCACGTTGCCCGACTTGTCACAGGCGGTGACGATCACCTTGAGCCCTGCCATCTGGGCAGAGGCCGGGTTGGTACCATGGGCAGAAGCCGGAATGAGGCAGATGTCGCGATGCCCCTCGCCGCGGGATTCGTGGTACTTCTTGATGACCAAGAGACCAGCGTACTCCCCCTGGGCACCTGAGTTGGGCTGCATGCAGACCGCATCGTAACCGGTCACCTTCACCAGCCAGTTTTCGAGGTCGGCCAGCAGCAGCTGGTAGCCCTTGGCCTGCGCCAGCGGGGCGAACGGGTGCAACTTGCCGAACTCGGGCCAGGTCACCGGGGTCATCTCGGCGGTGGCGTTGAGCTTCATGGTGCAGGAGCCGAGCGAAATCATGGCGTAGTTGAGCGCCAGATCCTTGGCTTCGAGACGGTGGATATAACGCAGCATCTCGGTTTCGGAGTGGTACTTGTTGAACACCTCGTGGGTCAGCACGGCGTCGGTGCGCAGCAGATCCTGCGGGATGGCGTGATGGGCCTGCGCCGCCTTGTCGAGGGCCTCGATGTCGAGGCCATGGCCTGCCCCTAGGAACAGTTCGAACAACTCGGCCACATCGCCGCGAGTGGTGGTTTCAGAGAGGGAGACCCCTACCGCACCGTCGAGATCTGCACGCAAGTTGATGCCATTAGCTTCAGCCTTGGCAATGAGTGCTGCTTTATCTGCCGTCAGCACGG
This sequence comes from Aeromonas sp. HMWF015, assembly GCF_963878965.1. Classification (NCBI taxonomy): domain Bacteria; kingdom Pseudomonadati; phylum Pseudomonadota; class Gammaproteobacteria; order Aeromonadales; family Aeromonadaceae; genus Aeromonas; species Aeromonas sp. HMWF015. The sequence continues at coordinate 14,519 of NZ_CAWNZT010000177.1, forward strand.
TCAGGGTATCGAACCAGCTGGCATGCTTGAGGGCCACACCCTTGGCCTTGAGGCCAAGCGCCAGAATGGTAGTGAGACGGTGCACGCGGGAGGCGATGGTTTTCAGCCCCACCGGGCCGTGGTAGACGGCGTAGAAGCTTGCCATGTTGGCCAGCAGCACCTGTGCGGTACAGATGTTGGAGTTGGCCTTCTCGCGGCGGATGTGCTGCTCGCGGGTCTGCATCGCCATGCGCAGCGCGGCCTTGCCGCGGGCATCCTTGGAGACACCGATAATACGGCCCGGCATGGAGCGCTTGTAGGCATCGCGGGTGGCGAAGAAGGCGGCGTGGGGGCCACCGTAGCCCATGGGCACGCCAAAGCGCTGGGCGGAGCCCAACACCACGTCGGCCCCCAGCTCACCCGGGGATTTGAGCAGTAGCAGGGAGAGCAGATCGGCGCTGACGCAAGCCAGCCCTTTCTGGGCCTGTACCGCGGCAATCAGGGCGCGCAGATCTTTCACTTCCCCTGTGGTGGTGGGGTACTGGAACAGGGCACCGAACACCTCTTCGCTCGCCGCGTCGCTCGCGGCGCCAACCGCCACGTCGAAACCGAAGTGAACCGCGCGCTCCTTGACCACGTCGATCACCTGCGGGTGCACGTCATCGGCCACGAAGAAGAGGTTGGATTTGGACTTGGCCATCCGCTTGGCCAGCGCCATCGCCTCGGCGGCGGCAGTCGCTTCATCCAGCAGGGAGGCACTCGCCAGATCCATGCCGGTGAGATCCAGCGTCAGCTGCTGGAAGTTGAGCAGGGCTTCGAGACGGCCCTGCGCCAGCTCGGGCTGGTACGGGGTGTAGGCGGTATACCAACCCGGATTTTCCAGCACGTTGCGCAAAATGACATGGGGCACATGGGTATCGTGATAACCCATGCCGATATAGCTCTTGGCAATCTTGTTCTGGGCGGCATAGCCCCTGAGCTTGGCCAGCGCCTCCACTTCGGTCATGCCGGCACCGATGCCGAGCGGGCCCGGCAGGCGAATGGCGGCAGGCACGGTCTGTTCAATCAAATCGTCCAGGCTTTCGGCCCCGACGGTCGCCAGCAGCTGGCGCAGCTCTTCCTCGCCCGGGCCGATATGGCGGCGGACAAAATCGGTTTTTTGCTCGAGTTCAAACAGTGACTGGGTCATTTCCCTATTTCCTGATAAATAAGTCCTGGCATGACATCCTGATAACCAAGACCTGATGTTCCTGATCGTCGGTTGATACCGACTCCACTCATGTTCTGGGTCCCGCAGAGAGGGTGCGGCACCGGATGCTGCGGCAGCATCAAGAGGGGATCGCCTTGTTGCGGACCGGCCCGTTTGCCCCCTAGGCACCTAGGCTGGCAAACGGCAGGCGCGGGCGACTTCACCCTTCCACCGGCCGGTGCTTGCCCGGCTGGCGGTCATACAAAAGGGCCCTGCTGTGTTGGCAGGGCCCGGGGGCATTACTCTTCGTCCACCACGTTCTGGTAGCCTTCGGCATCCAGCAGGTTGGCCAGCTCGCTCTCGTCATCGAGCTTGATGCGGAACAGCCAGCCAGCGCTGTAGGGATCGGAGTTGACCAACTCGGGGCTCCCTTCCAGCTCTTCGTTGACGGCAATGATCTCGCCGCTCACCGGGCTGTAGATGTCGGAGGCCGCCTTGACCGACTCGGCCACGGCGCAGTCGTCACCGGCACTGACCTGCTTGCCCACTTCCGGCAGCTCGACAAACACCATGTCACCCAGCAGCTCCTGGGCGTGTTCGGTGATACCGACCACGGCCTCGCCGTTGGCTTCAACACGGATCCACTCGTGGGAAGTGGCATATTTCAGTTCGCTCGGGATATGGCTCATTTGTGCTTCCTTTGATCTTTGAGTCGCGTTTAAAAACGAATATGAAAAGGGATGGGGGGAGGCACTGCCCTCCCCCAAGACGATGTTAAACCAGCTTCTGGCCGTTACGGACGAAAGCGGGCTTGGTGACCTTCACTGTGACCAGCTTCTTGCGGATCTCCACCTCGGCCAGCTCACCGATATCACGGGGCACCCGCGCCAAGGCAATACTGTAGCCCAGGGTGGGAGAGAAGGAGCCGGAGGTGATCACACCTTCCCGCTTCTCACCATTTGCCGCGGTGAAGGTGACCGGCATACCGGCACGCAGCACCCCTTTCTCTTCCATCACCAGACCCACCAGCTTGGGCTGGTTGCCCGCCGCTTTCTGTGCTTCCAGCGCAGCGCGGCCTATAAAGTTGCGATCGCTCGGCTCCCAGGCGATGGTCCAGGCCATGTTGGCGGCCAGCGGAGAAATTGACTCGTCCATATCCTGACCGTAGAGGTTCATACCCGCTTCGAGGCGCAGGGTATCGCGGGCACCGAGGCCGCAGGGGGCCACGTCGTTATCCAGCAGCGCTTGCCACAGCTCGCAGGCTTTCTCTTGCGGCACCACGATTTCATAACCATCCTCGCCGGTGTAGCCGGTGGTAGCGATAAAGAGATCGCCAGCCTGCACGCCGAAGAAGGGTTTCATCCCCACTACGGCAGTGCGCTGGGCGGCGCTCAGCACAGCAGCAGCCTTGACCTTGGCATTGGGGCCCTGCACCGCAATCATTGCAAGCTCCGGACGCTCGGTCACTGTGATGTCGAAATCGATGGCGTGATGGCGGATCCAGGCCAGATCCTTCTCGCGGGTAGCGGAGTTGACCACCAGCCGGTAGAAGGTATCGGTGAGGTAATAGGTGATGAGGTCATCGATCACGCCGCCTTCCGGATTGAGCATGCCGCTGTAGAGGGCCTTGCCGGGGGCTGTGAGTTTAGCCACGTCGTTGGCCAGCAGGTGTTGCAGAAAGGCTTTAACCCGTTCGCCGGTCAAATCGACGATGGTCATGTGGGAGACATCGAACATACCGGCATCGCTGCGCACCGCATGGTGCTCTTCCAGCTGGGAGCCGTAGTTGATGGGCATTTCCCAACCGTGGAAGTCCACCATCTTGGCGCCGGCTTCCAGGTGTTTGGGATGCAGTACAGTAGTCTGGATCATCGCATTCTTTCCTTAGCAAAAAGCCTTTTCGCTTTGGCGACCACCCTTGCGACCCGCGCCACCGCTCTGACTGCACTGAGTGCAACAAAAAGCGACCGGATCCAAAAGTGTGTGCTCGCTCCTGCCCTTGCCAGGCAAGAGGGATTCCTTGAACGGAGCGGATTATATGACAAGCAGGCGAGCGTGCCGCTCAAAAAAAACTAATCCCCTCCCGTAAAACTGACTCCAGACACTAAGATAAATGCAGTGATAAAAACAGCCATAAGCCGACTCAGGCGAGATTAAATTTTGATTTTTACCGTTTCGTCACAATTTACAGAAAAACGTTTCGCTCCAGAGCAAAATTAAAGGCTGACACCCAAAACGGGTCATCAGCCTTGTCGGATTACTTTTGTTGTCAAAAAACGCGAGTAATATTAGTTTTTTTCACCCTTGGCCTGCATGGCACTGCCCTTGGTCGCCGCAACAGCCCAGTCAGGACGGGCCAATGCGGGCAACTCGCCCTCCAGCCCCATGGCGACGCGGATCACCCCCTCCTTGAAGGGCGTCAGCAGATTGGCCGCGCGCAATCCCACGCCCCGCACCAGCTTCTTGAGCGGGTTGGCCCCGCTGAACAGCCGCTTGAGCCCCTCCATTGCAGCGAGCATGCGAGCCGCTTCGCTCTTGCGCCAGCGCTCGTAGCTGCGCAGGTTGGCGAGCAGGCCGATATCCTCACCCGCGGCATGATTTTGCAAGATCTGCTCCGCCAGCGCGGCAGCATCCAGCAGGCCGAGGTTGACCCCCTGCCCCGCCAGCGGGTGGATGGTGTGGGCAGCATCCCCTACCAGCACCAGCCGCTCGCGAGCAAAGTCGCGGGCATAGCGGGCAGTAAGCGGAATCGCGCTACGCGGCCCCTCCACATTGCACAGACCAAGGCGGGCATCGAAGGCGGCAGTAAGCTGGCGGTTGAACTGCTCGTCATCGCAGGCGCAAAGCGCCTCGGCGCGGGCCGCAGGCAGCGACCAGACGATGGAGCAGAGGTTCTCCTTCCACAGCGGCAAAAAGGCGAGCGGGCCATCCGGGGTGAAGATCTGGCGTGCCACCGCCTCATGGGGTTCGGCGCAGCGCACCGTCGCCACCAGGGCGTGGTGGCCATAATCCCAGCTGGTGAGCGGGATATCAGCCTGACGGCGTACCCAGGAGTGGGCGCCATCGGCGGCAACTACCAGTTTGGCAGAGATGGCCTGACCATCTTCAAGGAGCAGCAAGGCGCCCGCCGAGCCGCTCTGCAGGCTCTTGGCTCTGGCGGGGGTCAGCAGCTGGATATTGCTGGCACCTTCAATCGCCTCAAGCAGCGCCAGCTGGATCACCCGATTCTCGACGATGTGGCCGAGGTTGGCCTGACGCAGGCTGGCGGCATCGAAGTCGATATGGCCGAAGCTGTCCTGCTCCCACACCGCCATCTTGTCGTAGGCCTGCAGGCGACGCGCTGCAATGCCGTCCCAGGCGCCGACATGGCGCAGGATCTGCTGACTGGCGAGACTCAAGGCGCTGACCCGGTTATCGGCCACCTCCCCCAGCTGTGGATCGGGCAGTTGCCCCTCCACCACCAGCACCTTGAGGGCGCTATGTTTCAAGGCCGCAGCGAGCCCCAGCCCCACCATGCCGCCACCGACAATCACCACATCCACATTTTGCATCTGCATCATCTCATCCTTTCAGGGCTGACCGGCTGGCCAGCGAGGGGACGCCCGCAGGCATCACCTCTTTATTCAATAGGTTTTGATCAACGAATGGCGGTCACCATCTTCCGGTCAACAGGTTCCACTCAACAAGTGCTGGCTAGTTGCCGCACACATCAGCGACAAAGCCCAGGGTGCGCGAGGCAAGCGGCGCCTTGAGGCACGGGAATCGCCCCATCAGGGTGAGCGCCAGATTGCGCCCCGCCACCAGCGGATCGTGACCATTGGAGAAGAGCTGGGCCAGCGAAGAGGTGAGCCAGACGGTCTGCGCCTGATCGCGCTGACGCTGCTGCCAGTAGCCACTCAGTACCTTGAAGCTGCCGATATCCTCCCCCTCTGCCAACGCCTTGGCTACGGCGTCGGTAAGCAGGTCGAGGTCCCGCATCCCGAGGTTGAAGCCCTGCCCGGCGATAGGGTGCAGGGCATGAGCAGCATTGCCCACCAGCACGGTACGCTGGGCCAGCGGGTAGTCGCAGGCGGTCAGAATGAGCGGATAGACGTGACGCACGCCACATCGCTCGAAGCGGCCGAGCCGCCAGCCAAAGGCCTGCTGCAAACGGGCAAGAAACGCCACCTCATCGAGGGCCATCAGCTCATCCACCTCATGCTGCCCGACGCTCCATACCAGCGAGGAGAGCCCCTCCTGCATCGGCAGCAGGGCCAGCGGCCCCCCTTCGGTAAAACGCTCGAAGGCGCGTCCCTCAGGGTCTTGCGCCGTTTTGACCGTGGCGATGATGGCGTGTTGCTCAAAGTCGTGGCGGGTCACCGGCAACTTGAAGTGCTGACGCACAAAGGAGTTGCCGCCGTCTGCCGCCACCAGCAGGCGGGTCTCAATCTGTTCACCGCTCTCGAGGGTGAGGGTCACCTTCTTCTCATCGGGCGCAATCTCGCTCACCCGGGCCGGACAACAGACCCGGATATTCGGAGAGGCCGCCATCGCCCGTTGCAGCTCATGACCGGCAGCTGCAAGCTCGATCACCTGGCCCAGCGCGGGCAGACGGTATTCAGCAGCCGACAGGCGAGCCTGACCGAAGTGGCCCCTATCCGAGACATGAATCTGGGTAATGGGGGCGCAATGGGGGGCAAACAGCGGCCAGAGTCCGCGTCGCAACAGCGCATCGCAGGTACCGGCCGAGAGCGCAATGGCGCGGGCGTCGAACCCTGAATGGGTGTGCTGTTCGGGGACGCTTGCCTCCAGCAGCAGGATCTCGAGGGGGGAGCCATCGGATCGAAACAGGGCTGCCAGCGAGAGGGCCAGCACGGCACCGCTCATTCCACCGCCGACCAGGGTGACATCGACCTGTCGCACATCAGATTGAGACATAAGCAGAGAGGAAGAAGTGAAAAAGGTGGCCTCATGCTATCACAAAGCCGCTGGCCGAATGCGAGGTCACCGGCAAAAAACCGGTTGCGCCTCACAGGGTTAGCCACCACAAGGGAATAAAAAAAGAGCGCCATCAGGCGCTCTTGCAGATTCAGTAAGGGTCTCGTTGACCCGCACCTCAATGAAGGGTCGGCGGCGCGCTCGGGGTATCGGGGCGCTTGCCAAACTCTTCGAAGGCCATCATGACCCCCAGTTTGACGTGTTCGTAGAGCACCAGGAAGGAGGCTTCGTTCTCGTCATCTTCCTGATCAAACTCGGCAGAGACCTGAGTGATGCTGGCGATATCCTGGATCATCTCCTGCAGCTCTTCCGACGCGCGGGAAAGCTCCTGCTGCACCACGCCGAAACCGGCCAGAAATGCCTGCGACCAGTCCACCAGCGAATCGATGCGCTCATCGAGGGGTGCATCATCACTTGGCAGCAGCAGCTCGACGCCCTTCTGGGCCATCAGGCTCTCGACCACATTGTGATAAAGATCGGTCATCACCTGGCGCACCGGGGCCGGCAGACCGAAACCGTCGTTCACCAGATCGTTGAAATGGGGCACCCAACTCTTGTCGTCCAGTGCCACACCGCCGCACACCAGACCGCAGATCACACCATGGGCCTCTACTGCGCTGGCCATCAGCTCATGTTGTTCCATGATGTCGGCCACTGCCGCATATTTAAGGGGGTTCGTTTTGCTCATCGAGGATCCGCTCAAAGTTCAGTCAAATTTGCAGAATTAATGGTCAGGATCCTAGCATTCTCCCTCTTCCAGAGCCAGCAAGGCCTTGAAACTTATGCATCTGCGCTATATAGTCCCGCCCAGTTGTCCACGTGGATAAAGGCGGAAATCAGCTCCGCCGTATTGAGGAAGGCATGAGCACAGAGGCCGTAGAAATCGTCATTTTGGGACGTCCCTACAAGGTATCCTGTCCCTTGGGACAGCAGGATGCCCTGCGCCAGGCCGCCGAGCAGCTGACCGACAAGTTGATCGACCTGCGTCAACGCTCCAAAGTCTCCAGCAACGAGCAATTGGCTATCATGGCGGCGCTCAATTTCTGTCATGAGCTCTGCCTTGAAAAAGAGAAGAACCACCAATACTCTGAGACCATGGACAAGCGGATCAAGATGCTGCAGCGCACCATCGAAGCGGCCCTGATCGAGCACGGACAATATGGTGATTCCAGCGAAGAGGGGCAACAGCCCTAATCGCAAACCGTTTTAAAATTCCCTGGGATGTTTGTCAGCCGGTTCAAGTCCCCGAGCCGATATTCATACCAAACAGGGGATCTGCCTTCTGGCTATTGCGCATGCTCGGCACGACCGAGAAGCCTGCGGTCAGATCCGATCCCCGCCTTGAACCGACGGTTCAAGGGCCCAAACCGGCAACGGCATCTCGGGGTACCAACAGCAAAAGCCCGTCACCAGCGTGACGGGCTTTTCTTTGCCTGATGATCAACGACCCCAACCCCTTTCAGACCTGAAAAAATGCCCCGGATGAAAAGCTCACCCGGGGCATCATCGCATTCACTGTGCAGGCTGTGTGAGCGCAGCCAGTCGCGTTAGCGCTTTTATTTGACCAGCAACAGACTCTCCTGCTGGCAGGAGGCAGTCACCAGCACCGGGATGGACTTGGAGGTCGGGGTAAACGATCCGGCCCCGATACTGTCGATGGGCACCAGCGGATTGGTCTCCGGGTAATAAGCCGCGATGTTGCCCTTCGGAATGTCATAGATCACCACACTAAAGCCGGTCACGATGCGCTCGCGCCCATCGTTGCAGATGGCCGCCATATCGACCTTGTCCCCTTCGGCAAAACCGAGGCGACGGGCATCCCCTTCGTTCATGAAGACCACCATGCGCTGGCCCTTGATGCCGCGATAGCGATCGTCCATGCCGTAGATGGTGGTGTTGTACTGATCGTGGGAGCGCAGGCTCTGCAACAGCAACACCGGCTGATCGCTCATCTGTTCGGCATGGCGGGTACACTCCGGCAGCACCGAGTGCGGCAGGGTGCTGGCACGAAACTCGGCGCTGCCGCTGGCGGTATTCCAGGTCAGTAGCGCTGCGGAATTATCGAGATGAAAACCGCACGGCTGCTGGATGCGGGCGTTAAAATCGGTGAAACCGGCGATGGTCTGCTCGATGAGATCGCGAATACGAGCATAGTCATCGCGTAGAGCCAGCCAGTCGACCCGCTCGCTGCCCACGGTGGCATGAGCCATCCGCGCCACTATGTCGGTTTCGGAGAGGCAGAGCGGCGATACCGGCTCGGCTGCGCCGGTCGAGGCGTGCACCATGCTGAAGGTATCCTCCACCGTGATCTTCTGGTTGCCGCTGCGCTGGATGTCGAGCTCGGTACGGCCGAGGCAGGGCAGGATCAGCGCTGCATTGCCCACCTGCAGATGGCTGCGGTTGAGCTTGGTGCTGATCTGCACGTTGAGCTCGGCCTTTTTCATCGCCCCGTAGGTGAAGTCGGTATCGGGCGCCGCTGCCGCCAGGTTGCCACCCAGGCAGATGAGCACCTTGCTCTTGCCCTCGTCCAACGCCTTGAGCGCTTCGTACACGTTGTGGCCACGGGCCCGCGGCAGGCTCACCTGCAGGTGACGCTCGAGCCGGTCGATAAAGGCGGCGGTCGGCTTTTCGTTGATCCCCATGGTGCGGTTGCCCTGTACATTGCTGTGGCCCCGTACCGGACAGAGTCCCGCCCCCGGCTTGCCAATCTGGCCACGCATCAGGTGCAGGTTGACGATTTCACGGATGGTATCGACCGAGTGCAGATGCTGGGTCACCCCCATAGCCCAGCAACTGATAATGCGCTGGCTGACGGCAAAGACCCGGGCGGCCTGCACGATGTCAGCGCGAGTCAGGCCGGATTGCTGCTCGATCATGGCCCAGTCGGTGGCACGCACCTGCGCCTCGTACTCGGCAAAGTGGCGGGTGTGGCGGGCGATAAAGTCGCGATCCACCGCCTCCGGCGCCTCTTCCAGTATGTACTTGGCCATGCCGCGGATGGCGGCCATATCGCCACCCAGTTTCGGCGTCAGGTATTGGTGGCTGATGGTGGTGGCAGCCGGGGTCAGCAGCTCGAGCGGGCTCTGCGGGCTGGCGAAGCGCTCCAGCGCCACCTCTTTCAAGTTGTTGAAGCTGACGATCTTGCAGCCGCCACGCGCCGCCTGGCGCAGGGCATTCATCATGCGCGGGTGGTTGGTACCCGGATTCTGGCCATAGACGAACACCGCATCGGCCTGGTCGAAGTCATCCAGCACCACAGTGCCCTTGCCGATGCCGACCGACTGGATCAGTGCTACCCCGCTCGCCTCGTGGCACATGTTGGAGCAGTCGGGGAAGTTGTTGGTGCCAAACAGGCGGCCAAACAGCTGATAAAGATAAGAAGCCTCGTTGCTGGCACGCCCCGAGGTGTAGAACTCCACCTCGTCCGGGCTATTCAGTCCCTTGAGGGTGTCGGCAATCAGGGCGAAGGCATCGTCCCAGCTTACCGGCTCATAGTGATCGGTCGCCGGGTTGTAGCGCATCGGCTCGATCAGCCGCCCCTGATACTCGAGCCAGTAGTCGCTCTGGGTGGCCAGCTGGTGCACCGAGTGGGCGGCGAAAAACTCGGCCCCCACCGTCTTGCCGGTAGACTCCCATGCCACCGCCTTGGCGCCGTTCTCACAAAACTGGAAGGTGCCGTGGTCGTTGTCACCCCAGGCACACCCCGGACAGTCGAAACCGTCGGTCTGGTTGACCCGCAGCAGGTTCTTGATGTTCTGACGGGTCTTCTGGCTGCGCAGCACCTGTTTCATGGTGGATTGCAGGGACGAAAAACCGCCGGCTTTGGCGGGCTTTTCAATATGACTCATGGCACTCTCCGATGGGATCCGCCGGGCGATAGCTCGAATAGCTGACCGGGGCATCAAACTTGGGAATATGAACGACGTTGAGGTTGTATTTGAGGGCCAACCTGACCGCCAGCTGGCTGGGCGATGCCAGGCAGATGAGGTGACGTGCGCCGAAGCGGGCGGCTTTTTGCACCAGCTCGCTACCGCAGCGGCTGGTCACCACTAGGGTGTCGCACGCACTTTGCTGACGCAGCAGCAGGCCGATCAGCTTGTCGAGGGCATTATGGCGCCCGATATCTTCCCGGCAGTGGAGGATCCGGCCCTCGGCATCCAGCGCCAGCGCCGCATGCAGGGCGCCGTGTTGCTGTCCCTTGAGCTGCCACTGGGCGATCTGCGGGCGCAGCCCCGCCAGCAAGGCCCCATCCAGCGGCGGCGTCAGTGGCAATACCGGCAGTGCGGGTAGCGCCTGCTCCACCGCCGCTACGCCGCAGATGCCGCAACCGGTCACCCCGGTCAGCCGGCGCTTGTGCTCACTCAGAGCGGCCAGAGAGCGGTTGGCGATGGTCACATCCAGCACAATACCCTGTTCGGCTGGCGCGATCTCAATGTCGTGGACTTCGTGGTTATGCCGGATGATCCCCTCGCCAAACAGAAAGCCGACGGCAAAGTCGTCGAGATCGTCCGGGGTCGCCATCATCACCGCATGGTTGATGCCATTGATGTTGATGGCGACGGCTACCTCTTCCACCAGATGATCCAGTGACGGCAAGTTGGCGGGGGTTGCAACGGGAGAATGGGCAGGCATGCAGGTTGGCCTAAAAATGCAAACTGCATTCAAGTTTAGAGAGGCGACTGACGCAAAACCAATGAAATAAATCTATATCCTGATAGAGTTGTTCTATCGAAGATGTTTTTTCAATTGATTAATTCTTCAATAGTCGGTTCCACTGCCTCCACTACAACCAGATGAACATCAAGCAACTTCACTACTTTCACGAGCTGGCCAAACACCGGCATTTTGCCAAAGCGGCCAAAGCCTGCCACATCACCCAACCGACCCTCTCGGCCAGCATCACTGCGCTTGAAAAGAGTGTCGGCACCGATCTGGTGGTACGCACCAGCCAGTTTGTCGCCCTGACCGAGGCCGGCGAGCTGGTACGCCAGTATGCCGAACGAATGTTGCTGGAACAGGAGGCGCTCAAGCAGGAGCTGGCCCTGTTTCAGGGAGAACTATCCGGTACCCTGCGTATCGGCATCGTGCCCCAGTCCAATCTCGACATCATGCCGTTTATTGCCCGCTGCAAGCAGCGCTATCCCGACATCGTCATTCGCCTGTCGGTGCTCAGCAACGAAGCCCTGCTATCACAGCTGGAGCTGCATCAGTGCGATATCGGACTGGGATTTGATGAACCGGTTGGCGGAGCTGGCCGGCGCGCCTTTCATGTCTACCCGCAAGGCGCCAACCAGATGGCGGTGCTGATGAACCGTGACGAAGCGGATCTGTACCCGCACAGCGGCGACATTGCGCTTGCTGAACTGCAGCAACAGCCGTTGGTGCTGCCC
>NZ_CAWNZT010000177.1:26063-30196 GCF_963878965.1 Aeromonas sp. HMWF015
CGACTCGCTGTTCCATCTGGTCAGCGCCGTACGCCACCGGCTGGGCTGGGCCATCGTCAGCGCCGGCCTCGCCTGCTCTGCCAGCAAACTCTCGGATCTCGTTTGCCTGCCACTCGCTCCGCTGGAGAATATCGGCCATACCGCCTTTCTGACCCGCCAGCAGAGCATCACTCCCGCCATGCGCGCCTTTCTTGAACTGGTGGCAGAAGATGCCCCCACCAACAAGCAGCCATAACGACAAAGCCCGCCAAAATGGCGGGCTTTGTTTTGCAACTGGCAAGCAAATTTAGATGGCCATCTGCTCGTGAGGCGAGCCGTGGTGGCGCAGCCAGACAAAACTCAGCGCCACGATCAGCACCATCAGGGTCATGATGGCCCCCAGCGTCACCTGCCCGGTCATCGGGAAACCGGCCGCCAGCAGGGTCACCACACCGGCCCCCAGATTCTGCATCCCGCCGAGAATGGCACCCGCGGTGCCGGCCTGACCCGGGAAGGGCTCGATGGCACAGGAAGTGGCGGTCGGGTAGAGAATGCCGCTACCGATGAAGTAGACGGCCGCTCCACCAACCAGCGAGGCGGCACTCACCACCCCGAACAGCCCCGGTACCAGAATGATGAGGGAGCCGAGCGCCAGAAAGGCGATGCCAAGCCGCATCAGTTTGCCCTGAGTCAAACGGAAGCTCAGCTTGGCAGAGAGCCAGGCCCCGAACAGATAGCCGGGCAGCGGCAGCACGAACAGCACGCTCACGGTACGGGCGCTCAGTTTCAGCACATCGCCGAGCAGCACACCGGCTGCTGCCTCGAATACCGCCAATCCGGCAAAGGTCGCCATCAGGCAGAGCAGGTTGCCCTGAAACTTGGGGTTGCCCAGTACATGGCGATAGGCAGCACCGACGCGCAGCGGCTGACGGGCAGCAGCAGGCAGCGTCTCACCAAACCAGGCCATGATCGCCAGGGTTGCTACAGCACCAAAACCGAACAGGAACCAGTAACCGGCACGCCAGTTGAACAGCTCGGTCAGCCAGCCGCCCAGCACCGGTGCCAGCAGCGGGGAGAAGATCACCCCCATGCTGACCAGACTGTTGGCGCGGTTGAGCTCGGCACCGTTGTAGCGATCGCGCATCACGGTACGGCTCATGGCGCCACCGGCACCGGTACCCAATCCTTGAATAAAGCTGCCCACCAGCAAGGCGGCAAAATGGGGGATGACCTGAATGATCAGGGTGCCCACCAGAAACACCATCATGCCGACGATCAGCACCGGACGACGACCGATGCGATCCGACAGCGGCCCGTAGACAAACTGGGAGAGGCCATAGGGGATCAGGTAGCAGGCCATCACCGCCTGCAGCTGGCCCGAGGCCACATTGAAGTCCCCCGCCATCATGGGAATGGAGGGAACATAAAGGGTCTGGGTCATCTGGCCCACAGCGACCATCAGAATGGTCAATAAAAACAACGGATAAAAACTGTGCCGATCCATATCAGTCCCAAAGAATCGAAAAAATGCTGCCGCCCCTCTGGCACAAAATGGCCCAGAGGAATCTGATCACAGAGGCTGTGATGCAATCAAAAACAGTGTTGGAAACAGTAGGCGGGGAGCCCGCCAAGCCACCGCACAGGACGCTTGGTGGTATGGGGGCATCATAGTGATTCAGCTCACAAAAAACGAACGAATCTTTATAATCGGCTTGCCTTAGTTTTTCTAATATTACGGGGCTTTACGCCCCGTCTGCGGTTCAAAATCAACGTGTTACCATCTGCTGCGCCTGCTTGATCAGCTCATCCGGCTGCTCCTTGCGCGGCGGTATGGTGATCCCCTTCTGGCAGGCAGGCTTCTCGGCCATCCGATCCATCCAGGCTTGCAGATGGGGTAACCCCTCGATGGAGATGCCGCTCCAGTCATAAATTCGCACCCAGGGCCAGGTAGCAATATCGGCGATGCTGTACTCGTCCGCCAGATATTCGTGATGAGCCAGATGGCTGTCGAGCACCTCGAACAGGCGACGCCCCTCCTTCTGATAGCGTTCGATGGCGGCGGGGATCTTCTCGGGGAAGTAGCGATAGAAGACATTGGCCTGCCCCATCATGGGCCCTACCCCACCCATCTGGAACATCAGCCACTGAATGGCCTGAGAGCGGCGTTTGGGATCCGCCGGCAACAATTTGCCCGTTTTCTCCGCCAGATAGATGAGGATGGCGCCCGACTCGAACACGGCGAAATCGTCGTTATCCCGATCGACGATAGCCGGAATGCGGCCGTTGGGGTTGATGGCGAGAAACTCGGGCTTCTTCTGATCCAGTGCCGACAAATCGAGAGGAATGACCCGATAGGGCAATCCCAGCTCTTCCAGTGCAATGGCCACCTTGAAGCCATTGGGTGTTGCGGCGGTATAAAAGTCGATCATCCTTCACTCCTTGTTGGTCATAGCCAGATTGCACGGTTGGAACAGGGTGCAACACCATAGCCGCCTCATCTGCAACAAGTGACCGGCTCCAGACCATTAAAAAGCGGCGCACCGTAGGCCAAACAAGGCCACGGTGCGCCGCTGGTGCGCTCTGGCAATGGTAGATATTAGTTGATCATGGCGACCGGCTTGCGCTGGCGCAGCATGATCAGGCGGGAAAGCAGCGGGAAGTAGGACTCCAGCTTGCGCAACAGCACCCGGCTGCAGGCAGGCTCGGCCAGCTCCGACTCATCCAGCACGATGCCGTTTGAGACAAAATAGAAACGGGGGTCACGCACATCCGGCCCGCAGACCGTCAGCTCCTTGTCCCCCTTGCGGATCAGCAGCGGCAAGACCGGCAAACCGATCGTCTCATCCTCTCCCCGAGCAAATCCGGCATCCTGCCAGGGCGCATCGCCGTCGATCAGCAGGATCGCCGCCTCCGTCTTGGCCGGTTGCCACTGGGCCAGGGGGGTCACGGTGATGTGGGCAAAGTGATCACCATACTCGGGTGATGACCGCAAGATGGCCAACAATCCCTCGCTGGCCGCTGACACGTTCTGACTCACTAATGACAAATTCATGGTTCACATCCCTATGCTCATGACAGCCTGTATCCGGCTGCTGGGATAAGACTAGCGCAGATCTGGTCTATATTGGAGCCGTCAAATCTGGCAGTGGTAATCAATTGGTCGTAGGGGGATAACAGTTGCCATCGCACAAAATACTGGTATCATACCGCGTCCTTTTATCCCCCGTTCTTTAACATCCAGTGGTGAACCTATGCATCCGATGCTGAATATCGCCGTGCGCGCTGCGCGCAACGCCGGTCAAGTTGTAGTAAAAGCCTTCTCCCAGCCCGAGAACATTGAGGCTATCCAAAAAGGCAGCAATGACTTCGTGACCAACGTTGACCGTGAAGCCGAAGCGGCCATCATTCACACCATCAAAAAATCTTACCCGGAGCACAGCATTGTTGCTGAAGAGTCTGGTGAGATTGCCGGTACCAATCCGGACTACCAATGGATCATTGACCCACTGGATGGCACGACCAACCTTGTCAAAGGCATTCCGCACTTTGCCGTTTCCATCGCCCTGCGCGTGAAAGGCAAAACCGAACAAGCCGTTGTTTACGATCCCATCCGTGACGAACTGTTTACTGCTACCCGTGGTAGCGGTGCCCAGCTGAACGGCTACCGTATTCGTGTCGGCAAGGCCAAAGAGCTGGCTGGCACCGTGCTGGCGACCGGCTTCCCGTTCAAACAGAAGCATCACATCGAGTCCTACCTGAAGATGTTCCAGAGCATGTTCATCGAATGTGCCGACATCCGTCGCTCCGGCTCTGCCGCACTGGATCTGGCCTATGTGGCTGCCGGTCGCGTAGACGGTTTCTGGGAAATCGGCCTGAAACCCTGGGACACAGCTGCAGGTGAACTGCTGGCCAAAGAAGCTGGCGCCATCGTCACCGACTTCGTAGGTGGTCACAACTACGAAAACTCCGGCAACATCGTGGTTGCCAACCCGCGCGTCCTGAAAGAGATGCTGGGCAAGATCCGTGAAGAACTGCCGGAGTCCCTGGCGAAATAAGCCAGCCTTCGAGCAGACAGATAAAAAAACCGGCGCAAGCCGGTTTTTTTATTGCTGCGATATACCCTGTCAGGGCATTCCAACCAACTGCTTATGCTC
>NZ_CAWNZT010000178.1:0-4968 GCF_963878965.1 Aeromonas sp. HMWF015
AGTCAATATTGCTTTAGTCAAAATAAAAATTGAAAATGATTTTGTATCGTTTACCCTCAATGAATATGTAAAGCTGTTACTTGAGATGTCAATAATTCTAGAAGAGGAATATAACCTCTTTATTTATGGCAGTGAAAATAAGGAAAAGTCAAAGTTTGGTCGTTTAGGTTTAAGTGGATTACTAATCAGTAAATTAGAAAAAGATCGTCAATTGGGCAATCTAAATATTGACCGCTTTGGTCGACTCACTGCTAATGATGAATTCTTGACATATATAAACAAACAGAATGATTTCATTCAGTTTGAAATAAAAAAATTTCTTATTACTGACAGCAGTCAAACCTAGTTATATATTTAGTCAGTTCAACACATCCTAAAATTAAGTAGTAAAGTAGACTACATCCCTGAAAAAAACCGCAGCCTTGAGCTGCGGTTTTTATTTCTATTCCCCAAACACTTTTGCACTCAATTTTTCCCCCCTTGCACAGCTCTCCCCTTTCAGCGGAAAAGGCGGTCAACATGCACGCTAAAGCCACGGGCGGGCACGGTATTGGTTCCCCCTGCAAACCGCCGAGTCGAGTTCAACGGGTCAGGAGCGCCATCAGGGATGATGGCGCAGCCGCAGCCGGCACATGGATGTGCCGTCTGCGGCGCTCCGTCCGACCCGTTGGACGAGACGAGGGAACCCGCGAAGCGGGCGGGTTGCCGGGGGAGAAGACCTTTGGTGACTTTGGGTCTTTCCAAAGTCACTCGCCCCAGCCCGAAGGGCGGGCGAAACCCCTTCGAGGGCAAGGCCCTCGTGTCCTGCATGGCGAAGCCATGCCATTATGGAGAGAGGGAAGGTGCCAGCCCTCAGACCGGCCACAAAAAAAACCGCAGCCCAAGGACTGCGGTTTTTTTATTGGCTCAACCTGTTGGCACCAGACGCCAACAAGGCCAACCGGTCTTAGGCACGGCGCCAACTGGTCTTGCCGGCGCTGTCTTCCAGCACGATACCCATCTCGGTGAGACGGTTACGGGCGGCATCGGCAGCGGCCCAGTTCTTGTCGGCACGGGCCTGATTGCGCTCGGCGATCAGGCGCTCGATTTCGGCAACCTCTTCGTCCGCTTCGTCACCCTTGAGGAAAGCCTCGGGGTCTTGCTGCAGGATGCCGAGCACTGCGCCCAGCTCGCGCAGACGGGCACCCAGCGCGGCGGCAACGGCCATGTCTTCACCCTTCTGGCGGTTGATCTCGCGCACCAGATCGAACAGGGCGGAGTAGGCTTCCGGGGTGTTGAAGTCGTCGTCCATCGCCTCTTTGAAGCGAGCCACCTGCTCGTCGCCACCGGCAGCAGCGGCCACCGGCAGATCGCGCAGGGCGGTGTACATCCGCTCCAGCGCGGCGCGGGCTTGCTTGAGGTTATCTTCCGAGTAGTTGAGCTGGCTGCGGTAGTGGCCAGACATCAGGAAGTAACGGACGGTTTCGGCGTCGTAGTGGGCCAGCACATCGCGGATGGTGAAGAAGTTGCCAAGGGATTTGGACATCTTCT
This sequence comes from Aeromonas sp. HMWF015, assembly GCF_963878965.1. Lineage (NCBI taxonomy): Bacteria > Pseudomonadati > Pseudomonadota > Gammaproteobacteria > Aeromonadales > Aeromonadaceae > Aeromonas > Aeromonas sp. HMWF015. The sequence continues at coordinate 1,531 of NZ_CAWNZT010000178.1, forward strand.
CTTTATCCACCATCACCATGCCGCTGTGCATCCAGGTGTTGACGTAGTCGCCACCGTGGGCGCAGCAGGACTGGGCGATCTCGTTCTCGTGGTGCGGGAACTGCAGATCGGAGCCGCCGCCGTGGATATCGAAGTGGTTGCCAAGGTGCTTGGAGTTCATGGCGGAGCACTCGATGTGCCAGCCAGGACGGCCCGGGCCCCAGGGGCTTTCCCAGGTCGGCTCGCCGGGCTTCGACATCTTCCACAGCACGAAGTCGAGCGGGTTGCGCTTGGCATCGACCACGTCAACGCGGGCACCGGCTTGCAGCTGCTCCAGATCCTGGCCGGAGAGCTTGCCGTAGTCGGCATAGGATTCGACGATAAACATCACATCACCGTTATCCGCCACGTAGGCGTGCTCTTTTTCCAGCAGGGATTGCACCAGCTCGATGATCTCTTCGATGTGCTGGGTGGCGCGCGGTTCGATATCCGGGCGCACCATGCCGAGGGCGTCGAAGTCGGCGTGCATGTCGCCGATCAGACGCTCGGTCAGCTCGTCGCAGGTGACGCGGGTTTCAGCGGCACGCTTGATGATCTTGTCATCCACGTCGGTGATGTTGCGCACGTAGGTGAGGTCATAACCGGCGTAACGCAGGTAACGAGCGACCACATCAAAGGCGACGAAGGTGCGGCCGTGGCCGATATGACAGTGATCGTAGATGGTGACACCACACACATACATGCCCACCTTGCCCGGGTGGATAGGTTTGAATTCTTCTTTTTGACGAGTGAGTGTGTTGTATATCTTCAGCATCTTCTAACCACTGCCTGTGAGTAAAATGGTTGGTCATAATACCCCGTTCAGGGGCAGAAAACGAGGCAGAAAAGAGGGCCAATCCCGCCTGCCAGCACGGTTACGGCGCCTGAGAGACTATGCCGCCAGCCCCTGATGGGCTAGAATTGCCACCACTTTATGCCATACACCTGCGGGCACTTCGTCGCCCGCATCAAATGAAAGGACATATCATGGTCACTCTGCACACCAATCACGGCGACATCACCCTCACCCTGAACGCTGAAAAAGCCCCGGAAACCGTGGCCAACTTCCTGCAATACTGCCGTGACGGTCACTACGACAACACCATTTTCCACCGCGTCATCGACGGCTTCATGATCCAGGGCGGCGGCTATGCCCCGGGCTTTGAAGAGAAAGACACCCGCGCCCCCATCAAGAACGAAGCGGCCAACGGTCTGTCCAACAAGATCGGCACCATCGCCATGGCCCGCACCATGGAGCCGCACTCTGCCAGCGCCCAGTTCTTCATCAACGTGAACAACAACGACTTCCTCGACTTCAAATCCGCTACCACTCAGGGTTTCGGCTACTGCGTATTCGGTGAAGTGACTGCCGGTATGGACGTGGTCAACAAGATCAAGGGCGTCAAGACCGGTAACTACGGCCGCATCCACCAAGACGTGCCGGTAGAAGACGTGGTGATCACCAAGGTGACCCTTGCTGACTGATCTCTGCCGACTCGGCACTGACAAAACTGCGGCCCCGGCCGCAGTTTTTCCATCTGCCTCCCCCACTGCCAGTCCGAACTGGCGCCGCCTCGACTATCTGGCCCACGGCAACCCGCGTCAGCGATCGGCCCATGCCCTGCTCACCGCCGGTGTGTGGGATGAGCTGGCCGCGCAGTGCAGCGATATGGCACTGGTGAGCACGCTGGCCATCGGCCTCGATCGGCCGAGCAGCGATCTCGATATCCTCTGCCAGCATGCTGATCCGGCGGCGTTTGCCGCGATGCTCGAAGCTCAAGGTTGGCAAGCGAGCGTCAAGGGCGACAATATCTGGCTGCTGGAGCGCACCTTTTCCCGCGACCAGCACAATGCCAATTGCGATCAAAGCGAAGCCAGCTGGCCGCTGGAGCTCTATGTCACCCCCTCCCCCATCGAGACACTGAACGGCTGGCGCCACCTCACCATGATGGCGGCTTTGCTACAACGCTTTGGCGATGACTTCTATCACGAAGCGCTGCGCCTGCGCCTTGAAGAGGGATTAAAAGGGGAAGCAGCCATATGCCGGTTGCTGGGTCTGGCGGGCGATCCTTATGCAGCGCTGCTGACGCTGGAGGGATGCAATCTGGCCGAGCTAGCATGGCAGCCGCCATCCCGTGACGATATCCATACCTCAACTGACGCGGCGGCGCCTGCAGCGCACTATTCGTCCGCTGTTGTTTCTACTATCTCTGCCACCCCCATTTGCCCTGTTTCGACCGAGAGCCCGACCTCCACATCATGAGCACCCTCTTTATCAGTGACATTCACCTCTCTGCCCAGCGGCCCGATATGACCGCGGCACTGGTGCGCTTTCTCGAGCACGACGCCCCCGGCGCCGATGCCCTCTATGTGCTGGGGGATCTCTTCGAATTCTGGATTGGCGATGATGATCCCAATCCGCTCCATCAGCAGATGGCCGACGCCTTCTTGGCCCTGAGCCAGCAGAACGTGCCCATCTACTTTATCCACGGCAACCGTGACTTTCTGCTGGGGCAGCAGTTCGCCAAGCGCGCGGGGATGACATTGCTGGGTGACCCTTGCGTGATCGACCTTTATGGGGAGCGGGTGGTGCTGAGCCACGGCGATCTGCTCTGCACCCTGGATGAGGGGTATCAGAAGTTTCGTCGCATCACCCAGCTAAAATGGCTGCGCTGGCTCTTTTTGCGGCTGCCGCTCGCCCGCCGTCAGGCCATCGCCTGCAAGATGCGCGGCCAAAGCCAGATGGAAAATGCCCACAAGAGCCAGATCATCATGGATGTGACGCCCGCGGCGGTGGACAACACCCTGCGCGCCCACGACTGCCGGATGATGATCCACGGCCACACCCACAGACCTGCCATCCACGACTTCACCCTCGATGGCCAGCCCGCCCGCCGCATCGTGCTGGGAGACTGGTTCGAGCAAGGCTCGGTGCTGATCTGCCGCCCTGGCGAGCAGCGGCTGGAAATGCGGGCGCTGGCAACGGTCGACCCCGCCGCTCATCCATCCGCCTGATATCCCCCCAGCGAGGGTTGCAGGCAAAACCTGCGGCCCAGCATCCCCTGTTAACCCGGTGAACCGACTCATTACGGTGAGCTCAGGCTGGTATGGCCTGTGCTGATGGGGTGCTCGCCCCATCCCTATCGGTTCTGCTGCGCCAGCAACACCACATACGGCAAAAGCCGGCCAAAAAAACATCCAAGATGCTGAAAATAAAGCAAAATGACCATTCAATCAGCGTTGAAATAAGCAAGGCAGCTCATTAGACTACCGACTCCCCTACCCGTCGTAACACAAGGAACGTATCAAACAATGAAAAAGACGGTTCTCACCCCCTTACTGGCGCTGTTGATCACAGGCTGTGGCGGCGGTGATGGCGAACAGGAAGAGACCCCTATCCGCCCCCCTGTCACCCCCAAC
>NZ_CAWNZT010000178.1:4978-17537 GCF_963878965.1 Aeromonas sp. HMWF015
GAGGCATCCAGCCAGAGCAGCGCGGGCGGACAGTTGAACCCCACCAGCCTGCGGTTGGCGGCGGGTGAACAGGGGCGCTTCTCGGTACAGGCTGACAGCGGTTACCTCCTGACCGGGATAAGCGGATGTGATGGCACCCTGGACGGCCTCACCTATACCACTGGCCCCATGAGCAGCGATTGCCAGATCTCGGCCAGCTTCACGCAGGAGAGTGCCGCCGTCTATTTCAACGCCACCACCCAAGCTTCTCAGGGAGGCGCGCTAAGCCCCGACGCCCTGCGTCTGAACGTCGGTGAACAGGGCCGTTTCACCGTGCAGCCCGAAAGTGGCTTCGTACTGGCGCAGATCACTGGGTGTGAGGGCACACTGACGGGCAACACCTACACCACAGCCCCCATGCGCGCCGATTGTCAGATCTCGGCCCGCTTTATCAGCGATGCCGCCAATGCGATTGCCCGGGAAGATCATACCCTTGCCAGCGAGCAATCCCTGATCGCCCATGCCCGTGCGGCGATTGCCGACAGTGAGGCGCACCGCACCGAGCTGGTTCGCAGCCTCTATCAGGGAATGGCAGAGATCAGCTGGAACCCGAGCCACGACTCCATCACCTTTTCCAGCTTCCAACCGGAGAGCACGGTGACCCTGCTCCCCTCCAACATCAATGGCAAGGGGGAGAGCGAGATCCGGGGGCTGGTGATGGTCTCCGAGCAAGCCGATTACCGTCAGGCCGCCATGGGGGCGAACCTGTTTTCCGTTGGCCGCACAGCGCAGAGCGAGGCGCTGCTCAAGGGCCTGATTGGCTGGCTGACCCGGGGCAAGGATAGCGATGGCCTGCGCATCCTCACCGCCCAGATGCCAAGCCGCACCGATAGCGCCTATTTTCCCCATAACGAAGGCGTGCGGGACTGGCTCAAGGCGATCTATCCCGACAAACACAGCATCAACCCGGCCAATACCTGCGATTATCAGGCGCTGAGCGACTGTATCGACACCATGACGCCGGAGCTTATCGTGATCAGCGATATCGACCGCCAGGGGCTGGGGTATCAAGGTATCGCAGAGGCGATCGCCAAGGCCAAAGCGGCCGGGATCCCGCTGCTGCTCTCCAACTATCGGCGCGATGCCAGCCCGCTGCTAAGCCCCCTCTATCTCGATATGGGGCTGGTCACCTGGGGCAACTACTGGTCAAAACTCAGAGCCAGCAGTCTGGCAGTGAACACCATCATGGCACCCGACCCCCAGCTGATGGCGGTCGATACCCTGCTTGGCAACCTTCAGGATCGCAACTTCACGACCCAGTGGCTCGATAGCTGCGGCGGCAACTTTATCAATTGCAGTGGCTCGGAGAGCTTCAACCAGCAGTTCAAGCAGGGTGCCGACTGGCTGAGAAATGCGGCCATCACCCTCGACAAGGCCGGGATCAGCCCCTTTGCCCGTGACGGCGTGACACTGTTGCCCGCCACCCTGCTGCTGGCCGACAAATACCGTGCCGCCATCGACTACCCGATTGCCTGGGATGAACATCAATCCTGGCAGCAGGCGATGTTTGCCGACTGGCTGGTGAGCTATGCCCGCACCCGTACCCCGGCCCAACCCGATCTGGGGGAGTACGTCACCGATCGCAGCAAGGTGGTGAAAGGAGAGGCCGCTCACTATGCCTATCCCGCGACGCTCACCGACAGTCGGCGCATTGCGGTTCCCTACAGCGGGCAGTGGACCACCACCGGCTGGTATGCCCTGCCGGGACAAACCATCACCCTGAGACGCACCGATAACGCCGATGTGTCCGCTACCGTCCGACTCAACTACCACAGGCCCAACACCAATCGCGCCTATGAGCAGAAGCTCTATCGAACACCGCTGGAGCTGACCACCGGACGACTGACCTTGGCCAAGGGGGGCAGCGTCACCTTCACCTCTCCTTATGGCGGCCCTATCTACCTCTATCTGGAAGGGGGGGCAGCATCACTGGCCGTCCAGGTGAGCGCCACGGGCGTCACCCGTCATCCGGCCATCATGGATTTCGGTGATGAGCAGCAGATACGCGAGTTCAACGAGCGGCTGGAACAAACCGAGCTGCCCCATATCGATCTGCGGGCCGATGGCGCCGAACAGCATCTGCGCCGGGATCGCTTCACCAAGGCGGTGGGTGGCGTCATCCCCGACACCAATGCCCTGCTCGACAGCATCGCCCGGGATCACATCAATGGCGTCTACACCCTGGCGGGCCTGAAAATTCAGGGCAAGGGGCTCGATGAGTCGCTGCCGGCAGATGTGAAAAACGCCTGCGTGGCACTGCTGGGGGAGGGTTGTCTCGATGAGTCGATTCATACCCGCACCATCATCCAGCATGCCAACTATGACCAGAATGCCCATTGCGGCAGCGGTTGTAGTGGCAACCCGTGGGACTCTTCCGGCAGCATCAGCCCGACCGGCTGGCTCGACAATCACGAACTGGGCCACAACCTGCAGACCAACCGGTTGAACGTGCAGTACGCTGCGGCAGGCGATGCCGACAACTGGAGTGGCTACGGCAGCCGGGCGGGGGAAAACTCCAACAATATCTTCCCTTATGTGGTGAAGTGGCGCGCCCATTATCTGAGAGATGGCAACACGGCGCCCATCAAGGATGGACACATGAATCACAAGGATCTCTTCTATGTGTTCATGTCTGATGCGGCGCAGGTAAGGGACAGGAGTGGCAACCGCGTCGTGCTCGGGGCCAACTGCCAGGTGCTCGATACCGGCGAGAGTCGCTACGAAGCCCCCTGGAAGAGCAATGCCTACGCCGTCCACAACGGCTATCGCATGGCGTTTTATATCCAGATGGCATTACGCGCCCACCGTATGCTCCTGACTGATGGCACCCGGCTGAACGATGGCTTCACTATCTTCACCCTGCTCTATCAGCATTCACGGATCTTCGGCGCGGCAGCCGACAGTGAAGCGCAGTGGAATGCCAACAAGGATAGGCTCGGCTTTAGCCTGTTCCCCTACTCGGGGCATGCGGTCTATGGCGGCAAACGGGTGCGCGACATACCGGGCAATGACTTTATGCTGGTTGCACTCAGTCGGCTCACCGGTTGGGACTGGCGCAATCACTTCGATCTGCTTGGCCTGCGTTACTCCAGCCTCGCGGTCGCTCAGGTGCAGGCCAACCAGCGTTATGGCAGCCTGCCGATGGGGATGTATGTGCTGGAGGATGACCTGCCCCCAGCCAACATGAGCGAAGGGGTCACATTCCTGCCGCTCTCCGAAAGCGACGGATCCACCCTCTGGCCTCGCAACATCGGCTCGCCAAGCGCCTGCCCAACACCCTGAATAGGATCATCGCGATAACCACAACAAGCGCCCGGCTGGGCGCTTGTTGTTTATCCGGCCTCTGGCCCCGTTGTTGATGCTGTGAAGAGGGTGGAATAAGTGGTGATCGCTCACAGATCAGCAAAGCAAACCTGCACTCCTCCTTCAGTCCCCGGGTTGTGTGAACTCCGTCACCTTGCCCCTTGCCAATTGAGAGGATGATGGCGCTCAGGCAGAAACATCTTTCTCGCCAGCTATTTCAACAAGTTGAGGTTTATATGCCTGACAGCAATGCGGTCGCTCACCCGTTCGATGCCAAGAAGATCAATGTCAACGATCCCTATGAGATGAAGCAGTGGATCAAAATGTTCGAGTGCACCGAAGTCCAGCTGAAACGGGCGGTCAAGGCAGTCGGCACCTCAGGCAAGGCGATCCGAAAATACCTCAAGAAGTGAGGGTGCAACCCCGTCACAAACCCGGCCCCGCTCGCGGGGCTTTTCTCATCTTGGCCTTTACGTGGGCCCGTCCTGCCTCCGGTTTGGCTGCACACATACCGCCTTTCAACCGCTCATAACCGGACTGTGCAGCCCGACCAGCGCCGGCCGCCGTCCGACAGCTTGTGACCAGCCAGCGCCGTCTGGCCCTTCGCATCCCGGCATCCCTGCCTATAATGCGGGCTCAAACACACAGAGAGGATTAATCCATGGGCTTTATCACCTGGATCGTATTGGGACTGTTGGTGGGTATTCTGGCGAAGTGGATCATGCCGGGCCGCGACGGCGGTGGCTTCTTCATGACCGCCCTGCTGGGGATTGTCGGCGCCATGGTTGGCGGCTATATGGGTACCCTGCTGGGGCTGGGCTCGGTGACCGGTTTCAATATCCCGAGCATCGCGCTGGCGACCGTGGGTGCCCTTATCGTCCTGTTTGTCTTCAACAAGATCCGCAGCTGACCCCCACCGCCATCTATGTGTAGATAAACAGGGCACCGCGAGGTGCCCTCTCTTTTTTATCGCCCTCACGATGTTGCCAGCGGCAAGATCAGCCTCACCAGCAAGCCCCCCAGCTGGGTGGCCGGCAGCAATACCACTTCGCCGTGGTGGTAGTGGGCGATATCGCGCACCAGTGCCAGACCAAGCCCCGCTCCCGGCTGTTCACTCCCCTGCTCGAGGCGCTGGAACGGCTGCCAGACCCGTTCCGCCAGCTCGGGGGCGATGCCGGGGCCGCTATCCTCTACCTCCAGCCAGATCTGCCCATTGCTTCGCACCACCCGCGCCGTCACGGTGCCGTGGGGCGGGGTGTATTTGATGGCGTTGTCGAGCAGGTTGGCACAAAGCTCCCCGAGCAGCAGCGGCTCCCCCGCCACCATGATGGCGGACTCCTCCCCCTCGTACCCGAGATCGATCCCCTTGCTGCGGGCCTGCGCCAGCCGTGACAAACAGGCCTGCTGCACCAGCGCCGTCAACTCGATGGGCTCCCGCTGGCGCAGCCCGGAGCACTCGTCTGACTTGAGTCGCGCCAGCAGCAGTAACCGCTCGGTCAGGGCGATGGTGTGATCGAGCCGCACGGCCATGGCATCGAGGCTTTCGCTCATCAGGGCCGGATTGCCACTGCCGCGCGCCACCTCAACTTGGGTTTTCAAAATGGTGAGCGGGGTGCGCAGCTGATGGGCGGCATCGGCGCTAAAGCGCTCCTGCCGGGCCACTAGCTGGCGCAATCGAGCCAGCTGGCGGTTGAACGCCTGCACCAGCGGCCGGGTCTCCTGCCAGGGAAGCAAATCCGGCAAGGGGGCAAGATTGGCGGCATCGCGGCGCAGGATCTCCCGCGACAAACGCCGCATCGGGGTGAGCAGCCGTTTGAGCAACAGATAAGCGAGCAGCAGGGTAAGCACCACCAGCGCCCCCTGGGTCAGCAGGGCCGACCAGAGCAGCTGCTCCGCCAGCTGCTGGCGACCGAGCAGGGTTTCCGCCACCGTGATGCGGGCCATGCCGTTGACGCCCCCCTCACCCACCGGTTGCAGCAGCATCACGGCGCGGATCGGCGCCTCCTGATAAAGCCCGTCGTAGAAGTAGGCGAGCGCCGGATAGCGGTCGGTCAGGGGCGTACCGTCCGGCATGGGGGGCAGGTCATCAAAGCCGGAGATGACCCTATCGTCGATGCCGCGCACCTGGTAGAAGAGGCGATCGCGCATGTTGCGCTCGAAGCTGTCGAGCACCACATAGGGCACATCCACCCTGAGGCTGCCTTCGGCTGCCGTCAGCCGCTCGGCAACGGTGCGGGCCGAGGCGAGCAGGGTGCGATCATAGGCCGAGGTGGCCGCCGCCAGCGCGCCGTAGTAGCTGTACCAGGCCGAGGCAGCCCAAAGGATCAGCAGGGGGCCGCCCAGAAACAGCAGCAGTTGATGGAGCAGGGAGCGACTAATGGGAGGCCTCCGGCGCCGCTTCCAACAGATAGCCAAGACCGCGCAGTGTGGTGATCACCACCCCGCTGCCCACCAGCTTTTTGCGCAGCCGGTGGATATAGAGATCGATGCTGTCGAGCCCTACCTCGTCATCTAGGTTGAACACCTGCTCGAACAGCTGCCCCTTGGCGACGGGCCGCCCGTGGCGGTACATCAGCGCTGTCAGCAGCGCCTGCTCACGCGGAGTCAGGGCAAGGCGGGCATCGGCCAGCAGAAAATAGCCGTCGGGGTGCAGGGTCAGCCGCCCCAGCCGCAACTCGGCACCGCCACTTTCGCTGCGCCGCAGCAGGGCCCGCAGCCGGGCATCCAGCTCCCCCAGATCGAACGGCTTGGCCAGATAGTCATCGGCTCCGGCATTGAGGCCGCAGATCCGCTCCTCCACCGCGCCGCGGGCGGTGAGCAGCAGCACCGGCACCCCCTGCCCCCGACTACGCAACCGGCCGAGTACCGCCAGCCCGTCGAGCTTGGGCATCTCGATATCGAGCACCGCCAGCGCGTACTGTTCGTGGCGCAGCAGGTGATCAGCCTGAGCCCCGTCAGCCACCCAATCCACCGCGAAACCGGCGCTGGTGAGTGCCCGCGACAACCAGTGGGCCAGTTCGTGATTATCTTCTGCCAACAGCAAGCGCATCCCTCTCCCCTTGTTCCTAACCACGGCATTCAGCCTTACTGCTTCAACTGCATCCCTTCGTCACTGCCATTGCGGGAGAAGGTGCGATCAGAGTCACACTCCCGGCTCTTGGTCAGCGATTGAAAGGTGAATGAAAGGTTGTTGTTTTAACAATTTCGCATCACTTCGTCTATCGACGGAGTCACACCCAGGAAAAACAACGACAAGATGGAGCACACAACCATGAAGCAACGCACACGTCATGCCCTCGCCCTGCTAACCCTGCTCGGCGCCCTGCCACTGCAGGCGGCCGAAAGTGCCACGACTCCGAGCCGTACCGAATGCATCGCATCGGCCAAACCGGGCGGTGGTTTCGATCTCACCTGCAAGCTGCTGCAGGTGAGCCTGCAGGAGACCGGCACCATCGACAAGCCGATGCGGGTCACCTATATGCCGGGCGGGGTCGGCGCCGTGGCCTACAACGCCATCGTGGCCCAGCGCCCCGCCGAGGCGGGGACCGTGGTCGCCTTCTCCGGTGGCTCCCTGCTCAACCTCTCACAGGGGAAATTTGGCCGTTACGGGGTGGACGATGTGCGCTGGCTGGCGGCGGTGGGCACCGATTACGGCATGATCGCGGTGCGCCACGATGCCCCCTATCAGAACCTCAAGGAGCTGGTGAGCGCTATGGAGCGCGATCCCAACAGCGTGGTGATCGGCGCGGGTGCCTCCATCGGCAGTCAGGACTGGATGAAGACGGCGCTGCTGGCCAAACAGGCCGGGGTTGACCCGCACAAGATGCGCTACGTCGCCTTTGAAGGGGGCGGCGAGCCGGTCACCGCGCTGCTTGGCAACCATGTGCAGGCGGTCTCCGGCGATTTGAGCGAGATGGTGCCCTATATCGGCGGCGACAAGCTGCGGGTGCTGGCGGTGTTCTCTGCCGAGCGGCTGCCCGGCAAGCTGGCCACCATCCCCACAGCCAAGGAGCAGGGTTATGACCTGGTGTGGCCGGTGATCCGCGGCTTCTATGTCGGCCCCAAGGTAAGCGACAGCGAATACCAGTGGTGGAAGCAGACCTTCGATCAGTTGGTGAAGACCGACACCTTCAAAGCGCAGCGGGATCTGCGCGGCCTGTTCGAGTTTGACCTCACCGGCGAGGCGCTCGACAGCTACGTCAAGGAGCAGGTGGCGCAATATCGCGAACAGGCCAAAGCCTTCGGTCTGGCCAAATAGGAGCCGCAGCCATGAGCGATCGCATCTTCGCCGCCATCTGGCTGCTGCTCTGTCTGGCAGGTGCCGCCATCGCCTGGCAGATCCAGAGCGAATACAGCTATGAGCCGCTGGGGCCGCGCCCCTTCCCGCTCGGCATCATCGGCCTGATGGCGTTCTGCGCCCTGTTGCTGCTGCGCCGCCAGCCGGACACCGTCAGCTGGCCGCCGCTGCGTACCCTGCGCCACCTCGCCATCATGGTGGTGGCGCTGGCCGGGTACGGTGCCAGCTTCGAGTGGCTGGGCTTTCCGCTGGCCACCACCCTGCTCACCTTTGTTCTGGGGCGCCTGTTTGGCGCCTCTGCCAAGGCTGCCCTGCTCTCCGGCGTTGTCGGCGGTCTGGTGCTCTATCTCGCCTTCGACCGGCTGCTGGATGTCACCCTGCCCCTCGGCGTCTGGTTCTCTTAAGGAGTCAATATGGATACCTGGATGTACCTCTCCCAGGGCTTTGCGGTGGCACTCACCCCGGAGAATCTGGTGATTGCCCTGATCGGCTGCTTTGTCGGCACCGTGGTCGGCCTGCTGCCGGGCCTTGGCCCCATCAACGGGGTCGCCATCCTGTTGCCGCTGGCCTTTGCCCTCAAGCTGCCCCCCGAATCGGCGCTCATTCTGCTCGCCACCGTCTACATAGGTTGCGAGTATGGCGGGCGGATCTCCTCGATCCTGCTCAACGTGCCGGGGGATGCCGCCGCCATCATGACCGCGCTGGATGGCTACCCCATGGCCCAGCAGGGCAAGGCGGGAGTGGCCCTCTCCATCTCGGCGGTCAGCTCCTTTGTCGGCTCCATGCTCGCCATCGGGGGGATCATCCTGTTCGCCCCGGCGCTGGCGCGCTGGTCCCTCGCCTTCGGCCCGGCTGAGTATTTCGCCCTGATGGTGTTCGCCATCGCCTGCCTTGGCAGCATGATGAGCCAGAACCCGCTCAAGTCCTTTATGGCGGCGCTGATTGGGCTGGGGCTCGCCACCGTCGGGGTGGATGCCAACACCGGCGTCTATCGCTTCACCTTCGACAGCGTTCACCTCTCGGACGGGGTGCAGTTTATCGTGGTGGTGATCGGCCTCTTCTCGGTGAGCGAGATCCTGCTGATGCTGGAACACACCAGCGGCGGCGGCAAGCTGGTGCGCACCACCGGACGGATGCTGTTCAACTTCAAGGAGCTGGTCCATTGCACCGGCACCATGTTGCGCTCCTCCACCATCGGCTTCTTCGTCGGCATTCTGCCCGGCGCCGGTGCCACCATCGCCAGTGCCATCACCTACATGACCGAGAAGCGACTGGCGGGGCCCAATGCCAAATTCGGCGAAGGGGACATTCGCGGCGTGGCCGCACCGGAGGCGGCCAACAACGCCTCAGCCTGCGGCTCCTTTATCCCCATGCTGACACTGGGAGTGCCGGGGTCGGGTACCACGGCGGTGATGATGGGGGCACTGACCCTCTATAACATCACCCCCGGCCCCACCATGTTCACCGAACAGCCCGATGTGGTGTGGGGACTGATCGCCGCCCTCTTGCTGGCCAACGTCATGCTGCTGGTGATGAACATCCCCATGGTGGGGCTCTTTACCCGCATGCTCTCCATCCCGCTCTGGTTTTTGGTGCCCGCCATCGCCAGCGTCTCGGCAGTGGGAGTCTATGCGGTGCACAGCACCACCTTCGACCTGTTGCTGATGGTGGCCCTCGGGGTCTTTGGCTACCTGCTGCGCAAGATGCACTTCCCCATGTCACCGCTCATTCTGGGCTTCGTGCTGGGTGAAATGCTGGAGCAGAACCTGCGCCGCGCCCTCTCCATCAGCAATGGCGACACCGCCATCCTGTGGAGCAGCGGCATCAGCCAGACCCTGCTGATACTGGCTATCGTAGTGATCGCCCTGCCCCCGCTGGTACGCCTGCTGCGCCGCCGCAAAGCCGATCCGCTGATCCCGGACGCCCGCCCGGAGCAGGGTGCCTGATCCGATAGAAAGATGACGGGATATATTGATATAAAAGGGCGAGATCTGAACGATCTCGCCCTTTTTAACAGACCGCATCCATCTGTCACTAACGGTATAAAAACACCCAATATATCAACGCTAATCGCCCCGCTTTCTCTGACACCTCAAGAGCCTCAAACTGACATCATTCAGCAGGTCTTATGAGCAAGCCGCTACGTGACAAGGAAATATTCAGACTGGCCGCTGTATCCCTTGTTCTCGATCTGTATTCCCCACCGAGTCAGGGGGTGGCAAGCCTGATAGTGAGCTTGAACTGGCAATTAAACGCCGGAGGCTCTACCGGACAGCACCTGTTTGGATCAAATGTGGATTCGGAGGAAAAAGAAAAAGGCCACTATTTCTAGTGGCCTTTCGTAACTCTTTGATTTTAATGGTGCCGAGGCCGGAATCGAACCGGCACGACGCGAACGTCGAGGGATTTTAAATCTGATTTGGCCCTATGATAAAACAAGCACTTACATAAAAATCAAAGAGTTAGTGAACCAATAACAGCCAAAAATGACCACTCATTTAAAATTTTGTCGCCACTCTGTCGCCACTTTCAGCCCCCACCTGACAGCATTCTCTGCAGCCTTCCCCACTCCTCGGCATACTCCCGACGCAGATAAAACTGCCGCAAGTTGATGGTGGTTTTCTTGAGAAGGCCCGCTTCGGATTCTTCTTTCAGCAGGGTCTGGATATCAAGCCAAAGCCGATCCCTTTCAAAGCCGCTCCAAATCTCAGGGACAGGGGTCAACATGTTGGTGTAACAGACAGGGGCAACCCATTCAAACAAGGCTTTTTCCACATGCTCTATGGGAAATGCTTTGGCTACTTTGGCGATGTAGCGATAGTCCACTTCGTTATCAACGAAAAAACCTGAGAGTGCTTCACACAACTCGACATCAGACCTAGTTCCCTTCATCAGACCCCCTCAGCCTCAACCCCACCCGAATTATTCTAAACCACAAATAGAAAGAGGATTTAGACGAACCGCATCTTCCAGATGATCAGGGGCAAAATGTGCGTAGCGCATGGTCATGGCGATGGTGGAGTGGCCGAGGATCTTCTGCAGCACCAAGATGTTACCGCCGTTCATCATAAAGTGACTGGCGAAGGTGTGACGTAAAACGTGGGTATTCTGCCCCGCGGGCAGCTCCAGCCCTGCTCGCTCGACCACCATCTCGAAGGCTCGATAGCAGTCGCCAAACAGGCGGCCGCGCTTTCTGGGCAACTGGGCATAGAGCTCGGGGCTGATGGGTACGCTGCGACTCTTCTTGCTCTTGGTACGGGTGAAGGTGATGCGGTTGGGGGATACCTGGGACTGGGTCAGCTCTTCAACCTCAGACCAGCGGGCACCGGTGGCCAGGCAGAGTTTCACCACCAACAATAGATCGGAGTTTGGGCTCTCGGCGCAGGCGGCCAGCAGGCGTTTGAGTTCGTCAGGGTAGAGAAAAGCCAGCTCGGCCTCGGCCACCTTGTAGGCTCGCAAGCCATCAAGGGGATTTTCCCCCTGCCACTCCCCTAGCCTTTTCAGCTCATTGAACACCGCGCGCAGGTAAGCATGTTCGCGGTTAACCGTATTCGGGGTGACGCCCTGCTTCTCTTGATTGATAGCGCGTCGATCAGTGATATCGCCCGAGAGGCGAGCTTCACGGTAGGCTGCAAAATCACGAGCGGTAAAGTTCACAGCCAGCGGGTCTCCGAGGGACTGGCAGATGGTCAGTAGTTTGGATTTACGAGCCTCACCATCACGCAGGCTCTGGCCGTGGCGACCAAACCAGAGTTCGACCAACTCGGAGAGGTGTCGACCATCGGTAGGTTCTCCCTGCCCTTCCAGCCAAGGCTTACCCTTGTCCGGATCCAGCATAAAGCGCTCAAACGCCAACGCCTCGCCCTTGGTGGCAAACTGCTTGCGGATCCGTGGTGCGTTGGGGTTTGTCTTGCTAGGTCGCCCTTCCGGATAGACCTCCGTAAGCCAGATGCCAGATATTTGCTTTCTTACTGCCATACTCCCTCTAGCCTCTCTCCCCCATCACACAAGTTTTCCACGCTTTGGAAACATCACCCATTCAAACACCAGCACCTAACGACTCATTGATAACATACATTCTAAAAAACGGCATCCCAGTTAAAAATCCCTCACAAAAATCATCCCGTGGGTTATTTACCCATTTCAGATAAAACTAATGAAACCAACGTTTCAACCTCGCTATTATTTAGCTCAAGCTTGTTCTTTATCGCATAACTTCGAATGAAGATTTCGAGATCTCTTTTGTTTCTTTCTGTCTCCGGCAAAGTCATCGCTTCCCTAACAATATTTCTTGCATAGAGAACAATTCGTCGTTGAGGCTCATTACGCAGGGTAACCAAATTTTTAGTCACGTCCAACCACATGTTAGTGGAGTTACCTCGGAGATGCCCCAACTCACCTTCACCTGCCCTAGCGATAACTTTATTTAATTTTTCATTGATTTCATTTAACTGAATTGCATAGTACTCATTAGAATCAACTTCCTTTGTTTCAATACTACCTTTGTTTTTCACTGGTATAGAAAATCCTTGCAAGAATGGAGAATACCCCTCACCTTTAGCTTTCTCCATTGTCGCAATAACCTTATCGAGTAATTCCTTCTGGAAAACCAATATTTCAGCATAATTAAGAGACCGCGGATACGTAATGTGATATATATTTCCTATGTCAAATGAAATGGGCGTATCATGATCTTTGATCAATACCACAGGCTTATCAAATGTCAACCTAACCCCAAGTTCAAACATTACATTCGGATTTCTAGAACTTACATCACATATGATAATGTCATCCATAAATAGATTTTGAATTATATTTTTCTGAATAACATTAACTTCATCGGAATGACTTACCATTCTTATATTTAAACCAAGCGGGGAAAGTGCGTCATGTATAACTTTTTGGACATTCAACCAGTGC
>NZ_CAWNZT010000179.1:0-23541 GCF_963878965.1 Aeromonas sp. HMWF015
GACGCCGGCGAAGGAGCAGAACGAACATTATGCCGATACCCTGGCCGCCTTGCTGGCGCGCCAGCAGAAGCTCAAGCCGGGCAATGGGGCGCCAATGGGTAATACCCAATCGGCCGGTCTGGCCGCTGCCAATGCTGCGCCCAGAACATTGGCCGAGCAGGGACAGTGGGGCGCAGCCCCGGAACCTGCCAAGCCCAAGGCCCGGGTTGCCTCCGGCCAGCGTGCTCCTCAACCTGCCCAGCGGGATCAGGAGATGGAGGGGATGCGCAAGGAGATGGCCAGCATCCGCAAATTGCTGGAGCACCAGATCTCCGGGCTGATGTGGCAAGAGGTGGAGCGCCGCGAACCGATGCGGGCCCTGCTGATCAAGGAGCTCAAGAAGCTCGGCTTTGACGATGCGTTTGCCGATCAACTGGCGGGACTGATCCCCGAAGATATGTCCATCCATCAGGCGATGGCCCAGTTGGCCGAAGTGCTGACGGCTCAGCTCAAGATCAGTGAGGACGAGATCATGCGTCAGGGCGGCGCGGTGGCGCTGCTTGGCCCGACCGGGGTGGGCAAAACCACCACCATCGCCAAGCTGGCGGCCCGTTTCGCCATGAAGTATGGCGCCGAGCAGGTGGCGCTGATCACCACCGACAACTACCGGATTGGAGCCCATGAACAGCTGCAGACCTATGGTCGCATCATGGGGTGTCCGGTGCGGCAGGTGCGTGATGCCGAAGAGCTGGCCAATGCCCTTTATCAGTTCCGCCATCGTCGGCTGGTGCTTATCGATACGGCCGGGGTTGGCCAGCGGGATATCCGGCTGACCGAGCAGCTCGATACCCTGGTCAAGAATGCCAAAGTACGGATCCGCAGTTATCTGGTGATGTCGGCAACTTCCCAGCGTCGGGTGATGCAGGAGGCGGTGGACCATTTCCGGCGTATTCCATTAAGCGGCTGCATACTTACCAAATTGGATGAAAGTCTGAATCTGGGCGAAGTGATTAACGTGTGTATCCAGAATTCATTGCCCATCAGCTATATCACTGACGGACAAAGGGTTCCGGAAGATATTCAGGTTGCCAATGCGGCGCAGCTCGTCGGGGCTGCCATGGGCTCGCTGGAGCGAGAAACAGAGGAGCCCTATTTCTGGGGCGCAGGCTTTGGCGAGGCCGAAGATTCGGAGTTTTATGAGTAACATGTATATGGATCAGGCGAGTGGTCTGCGCAAAATGCGTCAAAACAATCGAGTAAAAGTAATCGCCGTTTCCGGTGGTAAAGGTGGCGTGGGCAAGACCAACGTGACCCTGAACGTGGCCGGAGCCATGGCTGCCCAAGGTAAGCGGGTGATGGTGCTGGATGCCGACCTGGGTCTGGCCAACGTCGACGTCATGCTGGGGCTGCGGGTTCATCGCAACCTCTCTCATGTCCTGGCGGGTGAGTGCACCATCGACGACATCATTGTCGAAGGCCCTTACGGCATGATGATCGTGCCTGCGACCTCGGGCACCCAGTCCATGGTCGAGCTTTCTCCGGTGCAGCATGCCGAGCTTATCCGTGCCTTCAGCGAGATGAAGACCCAGGTCGACATCCTGCTGGTGGATACGGCTGCGGGGATCTCCGACATGGTGCTGAGCTTCACCCGTGCAGCTCAAGACATCATGGTGGTGGTCTGTGATGAGCCGACCTCCATCACCGATGCCTATGCCCTCATCAAGATCCTCTCCAAGGATCACGGCGTGTTTCGTTTCAAGGTGGTGGCCAATATGGTGCGCAGTCTGCGTGAAGGGCAGGAGCTCTTTGCCAAACTGACCCGGGTCACGGATCGTTTCCTCGACACCTCGCTGGAGCTGGTCGCCTGTGTACCCTATGACACCAATCTGCGTGCCGCTGTGCGCAAGCAGAAGCTGATTGTCGAGGCGTTTCCCAAGTCGCCGGCCGCACTGGCGTTCCGGGCCCTGGCCAACAAGGCGGCGAGCTGGCCGGTTCCCAACCAGCCGGGCGGCCATCTGGAGTTTTTCCTGGAAAATTTGTTGCAGAAACCGGCCACAACACAGGAAGGTTCCCGTGAATAAAGCCCAAGCGTACTTGCGTCATCAGGATTCCTATGTGCTGGTGGAGCGTCATGCTCCCCTGGTCAAGCGAATTGCCCAGCATTTGTTGGCTCGCCTGCCCAGCAGTGTCTTGCTGGATGACCTGATCCAGGCAGGTATGATTGGGTTGCTTGAAGCCTCCCGCAACTTTGACGGTAGCAAGGGAGCAAGCTTCGAGACGTATGCCGGGATCCGCATCCGTGGCGCCATGCTGGATGAGATCCGGCGTGGTGACTGGGTGCCCCGTTCAGTGCATCGCAACAGCAGGGCTATTGCAGAAGCGATCGAGAATGTCGAGCAGACTCACGGGCGTGACGCGCGAGATACCGAGGTTGCTGCCGAGATGGGGGTCTCTATCGCTGATTACCATGCGATGCTGCAAGACGTCTCCTGCGGCAAAATTATCGGCATCGAAGATTTGGGAGTCAGCGAGGATGTGATCGGCAACCCCGATGACGCCCCTTCAGGCTCGGGATTCGATGAATTAGCTGCCGAGCGATTTCAGATTCAATTATCCGAGCAAATTGGTCGTCTACCAGAGAGAGAAGCTTTGGTTCTCTCTCTTTACTACGATGAAGAGCTGAATTTGCGTGAAATTGGCGAGGTTTTGAATGTCAGCGAGTCGCGTGTGAGCCAGATCCACAGTCAGGCAATGCACAGATTGCGTGCTCGTTTGAGAGATTGGCATCTATAAGTGTTTGTACTGGCTACACTGAGATGAAACTCTAAGGCATAATCCGCACGACACAACCCGTTTTTAGCATCATGTAAGTGAGCCACTCTGGTGGCTATTTAGGAGGGAATTTTGGACAAGAACATGAAAATCCTCATTGTTGACGATTTTTCAACGATGCGCCGGATTATCAAGAACTTGCTGCGCGACTTGGGATTCAACAATACCCATGAGGCGGATGACGGCAATACAGCGCTGCCGATGCTGAAAAATGGTGATTTTCAGTTTGTAGTTACCGACTGGAACATGCCTGGCATGCAAGGTATTGACCTGCTTAAAGCCATACGTGTTGATGAGAAGCTCAAGCATCTGCCGGTACTGATGGTAACCGCTGAAGCCAAACGTGAGCAGATCATTGAAGCCGCCCAAGCTGGCGTCAACGGTTACATCGTCAAGCCCTTCACCGCAGCAACGCTCAAAGAAAAACTCGACAAAATTTTCGAACGAATTGGCTAAGGAGCTGCAGGGATGATGGCCAAAACGAGAGCAATGATTTCGCTCGACCAGGCAAGGATGCTTGTTGCTCATCTGGAGCAAGGCGAATTTGAGCTGGCCGATGAACTGCTTGCCGAAGTATGTGCCCCCAACGCAGCCGATCTGTTTGAAAAAGTAGGTCAGCTGACCCGACAACTGCATGATTCACTTCAAGAATTTCGCCTTGATCCCCGTATTCCCGATTTGGCTACTCATGATATTCCCGATGCTCGGGAACGCTTGAGCTACGTTATCGATATGACCGACAAAGCGGCCAATCGCACAATGGATGCAGTGGAAGCCAGTTTGCCGATAGCTGATCGCCTGAATGACAATATCCAGCTGGTGATGCCGAACTGGAATGCCCTGATGTCTCGTGACATGAGCGTGGGGCAGTTCAAATCCTTATGTCACCAACTTGATGATTTTATTAAGGCTTCAGAGTCTGATGCCGATAAATTACGGCAACTGCTGACAGAAATCCTGATGGCACAAGATTTTCAGGATTTGACAGGTCAGATGATCCGCAAGGTCATCAAGCTTGTTCAGGAAGTTGAAACAAAATTAATAGAAATGCTGACCATGTTTGGTGAGGCTTCTGCTGAGCATTCAACTCGTAGTATTCCTGTCAACGGGATTGAAGCAGAGGGCCCTATCATGAACCCCGAGGCTCGTGCCGATGTGGTCAATGGTCAGGATGATGTGGACGATCTGCTGTCTAGCTTGGGATTCTAATGGAGTGACGCATGGCCTTCGAAGTTGATGAAGACATACTGCAAGACTTTCTGGTCGAAGCATCCGAAATATTGGAACAGTTGTCTGAACAACTGGTCGACTTGGAAAAGCGGCCCGATGACAAGAACCTGTTGAATGCCATCTTTCGCGGTTTCCATACCGTGAAAGGGGGAGCAGGTTTTCTGTCGCTCGGTGAACTGGTTGATGTATGCCACGGTGCGGAAAACGTGTTCGATATCTTGCGTAATGGCAAGCGAACCGTTACTGCGGAGCTGATGGATGTGATCCTGCAAGCGCTGGATGCCATCAATGTCATGTTCGCCCAGGTTCAAAATCGCGAAGCTCCCAGCCCTGCGTCAGATGATTTGCTTCATGACCTCCACGAGTTGTGCAAGCCGGAAGGGGAAGAGCAACTTCGCACTGCTACCAGTGCGGCTGCGGAATCTGAACCTGCAGCACCGGTAGTTCTTGAAGAAGTTGCTCCAGAAGTTGTTGAACCCGCAGCCATCAGCAGCGAGCCTGCTCCTGTCAATGGCGGCGGATCGATCGATGAAATTTCTGCAGATGAATTCGAGCGTCTGCTGGACGAGCTCCACGGCGTGGGTGGGGCTCCGACCAAGACGGCTGCAGCAGCCCCGATAGCGGGTGGCTCTGGCGATATCACCGATGATGAGTTTGAGGCCTTGCTGGATCAGCTCCATGGTCAGGGACAGCACATGGGGGCGCCAGAGGTAAATCCTCTGAAGTCGGTGCAAAAAGAGGTGGACGAGCTTATCGATGATGATGAGTTTGAGCGTCTGCTCGATGAATTGCATGGTCGTGGTCAAGGGCCTCAGAGTACTATGGCACCTGCCGCACCTGCCGCACCTGCCGCACCTGCCGCACCTGCCGCACCTGCCGCACCTGCTGCGGTGACTCCGCCCAAACCGGCCACTCCTGTTGCCAAACCAGCACCGGCAGCCCCCGCAAAACCCGCTGAAGCAGCCAAGGCACCAGCGCCTGCCGCCAAGGCTGCGCCTGCGCCAGCAGAAAATAGTGCCGTGCAAAGCGATACGACGGTGCGGGTGGATACCAAGACCCTCGATGTCATCATGAACATGGTAGGTGAGTTGGTACTGGTTCGTAACCGGCTGGTGAGCCTGGGTATTGCCAGTAATGATGAAGAGATGTCAAAGGCGGTTGCAAATCTGGATGTGGTAACGGCTGACCTGCAAGGTGCGGTGATGAAAACCCGCATGCAGCCAATCAAGAAGGTATTTGGTCGTTTCCCGCGCGTGGTGCGTGATCTGGCCAGAACCCTCAAAAAAGAGATTGAGCTGGTGATGGTAGGGGAAGAGACCGATCTTGATAAAAACCTGGTAGAGGCGCTCGCCGATCCTCTGGTTCACCTCGTTCGCAACTCCTGCGATCACGGGGTCGAAATGCCGGATGCGCGGGAGAAAGCGGGCAAGCCGCGGCAAGGGACAATTACCCTTAGCGCCTCCCAGCAAGGTGACCATATTCTGCTTTGCATCGAGGATGATGGGGCAGGGATGGATCCTGAGAAACTCAAGTCCATCGCAATCAGTCGCGGTGTTCTGGATGCAGATACTGCCGCTCGCATGAGCGACAACGATGCCTATAACCTGATCTTTGCTCCGGGCTTTTCAACCAAGGCCGAGATCTCCGATATCTCTGGCCGTGGTGTCGGAATGGATGTGGTTAAAACCAGCATTGTCAGCCTCAATGGATCGGTGCACATCGATTCCACCTGGGGGAAAGGTACCCGTCTCGAAATCAAGGTTCCGTTGACGCTAGCCATTCTGCCGACGCTGATGGTTGAGGTGGGTGAGCAGACCTTCGCACTTCCCCTTGGTTGTGTGAACGAGATTTTCCATCTGGATCTGAAAAAGGCCAACATGGTTGATGGCCAGCTCACCATCATTGTGCGCGAGAAGGCGATACCGCTCTTCTATCTGCACAAGTGGTTGATTCGTGGCGCCAACAAGCGTTCACGTCAGGATACCGGACATGTGGTGATCGTGCAGATTGGCACTCAGCAAATCGGGTTTGTGGTAGACAGTCTGATTGGTCAGGAAGAGGTGGTGATCAAGCCACTTGATAACCTGCTGCAAGGCACCCCTGGCATGGCCGGGGCGACGATTACCAGTGATGGCGGAATTGCCCTTATTTTGGATGTGCCGAGTCTGCTCAAAGCATATGCGCGTAGACATTAATAGCTCAGGCCCAAGGAGTTAGAAAAACAACAATGGCAGTCAAGGTATTAGTTGTCGACGATTCGAGCTTCTTTCGCCGTCGGGTGAGCGAGATCATCAATCAGGATCCCATGCTGACGGTGATTGATACGGCCCAGAATGGACGTGAGGCGGTGGACAAGGCGATGTCGCTGCGCCCTGATGTGATCACCATGGACATCGAGAT
The DNA here is from genome assembly GCF_963878965.1 of Aeromonas sp. HMWF015. Classification (NCBI taxonomy): domain Bacteria; kingdom Pseudomonadati; phylum Pseudomonadota; class Gammaproteobacteria; order Aeromonadales; family Aeromonadaceae; genus Aeromonas; species Aeromonas sp. HMWF015. The sequence goes on from NZ_CAWNZT010000179.1 coordinate 6,442, forward strand.
GCCCGTGATGGATGGCATAAGTGCGGTGCGGGAGATCATGGCCAAGTGCCCAACCCCCATTCTGATGTTCTCCTCTCTGACCCATGAAGGGGCCAAGGCTACGCTTGATGCGCTGGACGCCGGTGCCCTAGACTTCTTGCCCAAGAAGTTTGAGGACATTGCCAGAGACAAAGATGAAGCGGTCAGACTGTTGCAACAACGGGTGAAGGAGATCTCCCGCAAGCGCTTCCTGATGACATCCGCTGCTCGCCCCAAAGCACCTGAACCGGTTGCTCGTGCTCCTCTGGGCAGCACTGTGCCCAGAACTTCAGACCGTCAGCCTGACTTGCAACGCACTGTGCCAAGTGCTTCATTCAAGCGCAGTGGCAAGAGTTATCAGTTGGTGGCGATCGGCACTTCTACCGGCGGACCTGTTGCTTTGCAAAATGTGCTGACCAAGTTGCCGGGGGATTTTCCCCATCCAATCCTGCTTATCCAGCATATGCCAGCCACTTTTACCGCTGCGTTTGCTGCCCGTCTCAACGGGTTATGCCAGATTGGCGTCAAGGAAGCGGAAGATGGCGATGTGCTTAAACCAGGGCATGCCTATCTTGCTCCCGGTGGCAAACAGATGCTGCTGGAAGGTCGTGGTGCAGGGGCCCGCATTCGCATCGTGGATGGCAACGACAAGGTAAATTACAAGCCTTGTGTGGACATCACTTTTGCCTCTGCGGCCAAGACCTATGCCGACAAGGTATTGGCGATTGTGTTGACCGGTATGGGGGCTGATGGCCGTGATGGCGCCAGACTGCTGAAAGAACAGGGATCAACCATCTGGGCTCAGGATGAGGCTTCCTGCGTGGTATATGGTATGCCCCAAGCAGTAGCCAAAGCGGGGATTGCCAGCGAATCACTCCCTCTGGACAAGGTGGCCCAGCGTATTCTGGTTGAGTTGGGGCGCTAATCATGGGCTTGCTCGGTCTGCTCCTGGCATTGGGGGCTATTGCCATTGCCCAACTGTGGCATGGCGGCTCCCTGTTGACGCTGGTGGACGGCCCCGCTTTTTTGATCGTACTGGGTGGTACCGTTGGTGCCGTCACGTTGCAGACCCCAGCCAAGTACATCTTGCTGGCGTTGCGCCAGCTGTTATGGATTTTTACCCCTCCCCGCCAGGATCTTGCGACGCAGGCCGAACGGTTGCAGTCATGGGCAGTCTTTGCGCGCCAGCAAGGGCTGCTTGCCCTTGAAAATCAGGCCGAGCAGGAGGAAGACAACTTTACCCGCCAAGGGCTTGGCATGATTGTCGATGGGGTCTCCACAGAGGATATCCGTATGCTGCTGGAAGCGGATATCGATATCGAGCAGGAGCGCAATGAACATGCCGCCAGGGTATTTGAAGCCATGGGGGGGTACAGTCCGACCATCGGGATCATCGGTGCCGTGCTGGGCCTGATCCAAGCCATGTTTCATCTCGAAGACCCGTCAGCACTTGGGGCGGGGATCGCAGTGGCATTTGTGGCAACCATCTATGGAGTGGGGTTTGCCAACCTCATCTACCTGCCTATCGCCAACCGGCTACGCGCATTTCACTATCACTATGCACTCTTTCAGGAGATGACCCTGGAGGGGCTGCTGGCTATCGCCCATGGTGAAAACGGCTTGCAGGTTGAACGCCGGCTCAGGGCCTATTTGAAAGGAGAGTAGCCATGCGCAAGCGCTATCGGTTGCACTTGCAGGGTCGCGAGCATCTTGACCGCTGGCTGGTCTCCTATGCCGATTATATGACGCTGATCTTTGCTTTGTTCGTGGTGCTTTACTCTGTTGCGCTGGTGAACAAGGACAAGTATCGCGCGGTGATTGATGGTATGAGCCAGGCGTTCAGTGTCATGCAGTCTGGCGGCAATGGCTTGCTTGAAGGGCAGGGTAATTCCCTGCTGGATAACCCGGTATCTGCCTCTCCATCGTTGCTGGAAAGCCCAGCATCCCCCTCTCCTTCACTTGCTCCTATTTCTGGTGTGCCAGTGCTGCAAGATGGCGCGACACTTGCGAAACTTGATATGCAGTTGCAACAGAGTATGGGCTCGCTAGTGGATGCCGGTATCGTCAAACTGACGCAAGATGAGAACTGGCTGACGGTTGAACTCAGTTCAGGCTTGTTGTTTGGCAGCGGCAGTGCCTTTTTGGGACCAAACGCTGCACCGGTCATTAATACTCTTTCAAGTATTCTCAAACCGGTCGATAACTATGTAAGGGTTCGGGGTTATACCGATAACCAACAGATAAATAATGAAATTTATCGTTCTAACTGGGCGCTTTCTGCTGCTCGGGCCGAGGCGGTACTCAATGGCTTGATTGCCGATGGGATCGCCCCTCAGCGTCTGGCGTTCGAGGCATATGGCGAGTTTTCCCCCTTTGCTGACAACGGCAGCGAGCAGGGCAGACTGCAGAATCGCAAGGTTGTGGTCGCTATCTCCAAATTTGCCTGGGTGCCGCCGGCACCTGTGGTTGCAACGCCTACGGTAGTTGCTGAACCGGTTCCTGCTGTACAGCAGGCGGTGGATGCAGGAGAGATAAAGGTGATCACCTTGCCCGGTGGTGGCATACGCATAACAACAAGGCAGGATTGATACAGTGATTGTTTGGACGGTTGCCAACCAGAAAGGTGGTGTGGGTAAAACCACCACAGTGGTCTCGCTTGCGGGGATCCTGGCCCAGCGTGGCCAGCGGGTGCTGTTGATTGATACCGACCCCCATGCTTCGCTGACTGCATATCTTGATTTTGATTCAGATCGCCTGGATGGAACCCTCTATGAGTTGTTTCAAGCTGTCAAACCGACAGCCGAGCTTGTCAATAAACTGACGCTCAAGACCAAGTTTGAAAATATCAACTTACTGCCAGCATCTATTACCTTGGCGACCCTTGATCGGGTGATGGGCAATCGTGAGGGGATGGGACTGGTACTGAAGCGGGCACTGCTGCGCATTCAGGATCAATATGATTACGTGCTGATCGATTGCCCGCCAGTGCTGGGGGTGATGATGGTCAACGCGCTGGCTGCCTGCGATCGCATTCTGGTGCCTGTCCAGACCGAGTTTCTGGCCCTCAAGGGGTTGGAGCGGATGATGAAAACATTCGAGATCATGCAGCGTTCCAAGCGTGACAAGTTCCGTTATACCGTGATCCCGACCATGTTCGACAAGCGCACCCGTGCCTCTCTGATGACCTTGAAGTCGATCAAGGATCAATATGGGGATTCAGTATGGAATGCGGTGATCCCTATTGATACCAAGTTTCGGGATGCCAGCTTGCTGCATATCCCCCCGTCTATCTATTCTCCCGGGAGTCGTGGAACCTATGCATATGAAACGCTGCTCAATCATCTTGATGCCCTTGAGCGGCAACGGGTTCATGAGGTGACGGCATGAGAGATACCATTCAAGTTCGGGCGATGGATGACTATTTCCACTCACTGCTGCTCGATGAGCCACTGGTGCTGGATGAGGTGGAGGAGGTTCAATCTGCCCCTGTTTTACAGTTGCAACGTCAGCCCCAAAGCGTCCCTGAGGTAGTCGCCGCACCTTACCTTGAAAGCGATCCACGGCTTGCCCAGCTCGGTGAGCTATTGGCTCAGGTGGGACAAGTCCAGTTTGAGAATGACGCCTTCACCCAGGAAGCGACTCTCACCGCTCCGCTGGAGATTGTGGCGGAGGATTCACTGCTGCCGGTGGAGCCTGAATGGCCTGCGGAGGTTCTGCTTCCCGAGGTTGTGGAGCCCCATACTACTATCCTGACCGAAACGGCGCTGGAGGTTGCTCCGGTAGAGGCCTGTGAACCTGTTGCCTGGGAAAATATTGATACCGGTAAAGAGTTTCAGGCCCTTTTCTTTGAAGTCGCGGGCGTGACGTTTGCGGTGCCGTTGACCGAGCTGGGTGGTATTCATCAGCTGGGCGAGATCACCTCCCTGTTTGGCCAGCCTGGCTGGTACAAGGGGATCATGACCTCTCGCGAGCAGAAGATGAATGTGGTCGATACTGCCCAGTGGGTCATGCCGGGTCAGCATCTCGAGATGGATGATTACAAGTATCTGATTATGCTTGGTGAATCGCCGTGGGGATTAGCCTGCCATCATCTCAAAGGGACTGAATTGTTACACCGTGACCAAGTGAAATGGCGCCATCAGGAGGGCAAGCGCCCCTGGTTGGCGGGCATGGTCAAAGAAAAAATGTGTGCCCTGTTACACGTCCGCGAACTGCTCCTGTTGCTGGAGCGTGGGGTTAACATAGAAGGTCGCTGATAACTTCTGCAATCGAGCTGTTTTATTGCTAGTTTTAGCAGTAGACGTTTTCATAAAAGGAATAAAAACATGACAGAAAAGCGCAATATTGCACAGAATCTGGCCGAAGATGAAGTGCTGCAATGGGTAACCTTCCAACTGGAAAACGAAACCTACGGCATCAATGTGATGCAGGTTCAGGAGGTGTTGCGCTACACCGAAATTGCACCGGTGCCGGGTGCGCCTGAGTACGTACTGGGGATCATCAACCTGCGTGGCAATGTGGTGACTGTCATCGATACCCGTTCCCGCTTCGGTCTGCCTTCCGGTGATGTGAGTGAAAACTCCAGGATCGTGATCATCGAGGCCGAGAAGCAGGTGATTGGCATCATGGTCGACAGCGTGGCAGAAGTGGTTTATCTGCGCTCTTCCGAAATCGATGCGGCACCTGCGGTCGGTACAGAAGAGAGCGCCAAGTTTATTCAGGGGGTGAGCAACCGTGATGGGCAACTGCTGATCCTGGTTGACTTGAACAAGCTGCTCTCCGATGAAGAGTGGGAAGATATCGGTTCCCTCTGATAAGTAAGGTGATGTTTTGATAATCGAGATGGTTGCCTTGGGGATGTCCCTGATTGCCTTGGCGTTTGCCTCTTATATCTGGTTCAAGAGCAAGCGCAGCAAGCAGGAGTCCGAGGCCAGTGTGGCAACCCTGCAAGGTCAGTTGGAAAGCTTGCGCAAGCAGATGATGGAACTCCATACCGGCGCTATTGGCATGGGGCAGCGTCTGCAGTCGGTGGAAGGGGCGATGCAGCAGGTCAATGAGCGCCAGCAAGAGCTGACTATGCAGGACCCCGAACGCAGGCTCTACAGCCGAGCGGCAAAGATGGTCGAACTAGGCGCCGATCTTGATGAAGTCATGAGTGAGTGCGAGTTGCCAAAGGCAGAGGCTGAGCTCTTGATATCGTTGCGAAAAGGTCGCTCTTGATGATTCAGGAAGGCAATTGCCTTCCTGAATTTTATGTCGTGCAGCCGCTTGCCCCCCAGCTGCGTTGAGCGGATGGTTTCTACCGCATTTTCTTTGTGATCCCGGTCGCCAGTCAGTTCAATTGTTGCATCTTTGAAAAGACGTATTCCAATACTGTGTTAAGATGCAGACCGCTTCATTTTCTCTGAAAAAATCCCCATGCTGCTTCAAGTTAACAATCTGAGCTGCGTGCGCGAAGATCGCACTCTGTTTGAACTCCTCTCTTTCTCTGTTGCGCCCGGCGATCTGGTGCAAATTGAAGGGCCCAACGGGGTCGGCAAGACCAGCCTGTTGCGGCTGTTGATCGGGCTGTCGCAACCGTTTGCCGGTGAGGTGTGCTGGAATGGGGAGAATATTCGTCACTGTCGTGATGAGTATCATGCCAATCTGCTCTATCTCGGCCATCAGCCCGGTGTCAAAGCGGCGCTGACCCCTTTTGAAAACCTGAAATTCTACCAGCAATTACATCACCCGCAGCAAACAGAGACTGACTTGTGGCAGATATTGGCCCGGGTAGGGCTGGCTGGATTTGAAGAGAACCCGACCGGGCAACTCTCTGCCGGCCAGCAACGCCGGGTGGCTCTGGCCAGACTCTGGCTGTCACAAAAACCGGCACTCTGGATCCTCGATGAACCCTTTACCGCCATCGACAAGCAAGGGGTCAAGGTGCTCGAGCAGCTCTTTCTGGCTCACGCCGAGCGGGGCGGCATGGTGATCCTCACCACTCATCAGGATCTGACCCTGATGCAGGGACGGCTGAAGACTATCTCGTTGACCCCCTTCGCATCGACATTGCAGGAGTAACGCCATGTTGCGCGCTGTTATGCACCTTATTCACCGTGAACTGCTGATGGCCCTGCGCCAGCGTTCCGATATTCTCAATCCGCTCTGGTTTTTCCTCATCGTCATCACCTTGTTTCCGTTAGGGATTGGCCCGGAGCCCAAGCTGCTGGCCCGTATTGCACCGGGGATCATCTGGGTGGCGGCGCTATTGGCGGCCATGTTGTCGCTGGAACGGCTGTTTCGCGACGACTTTGCCGATGGTGCGCTGGAGCAGATGATGCTGATGCCTCATCCCCTGGGCTTGCTGGCGCTGGCGAAAGTGGTCGCTCACTGGCTGCTGACCGGCTTGCCGCTGCTGCTGATCTCTCCCTTGCTGGCGATTTTGCTGTCGCTGGATATGAACACCTATCTGGCTGTCGTCGCGACGCTGGCACTTGGCACTCCTGTATTGAGTCTGCTCGGCGCGGTCGGGGTCGCGTTGACGGTGGGATTGCGCAAAGGTGGAGTGTTGCTCAGTCTGCTGATCCTGCCGCTCTATATTCCGGTACTGATTTTTGCCACCTCAGCCATCGATGCCGCGGGGATGAGCTTGCCCTATGGCGGGCAGCTTGCCATTCTGGCCGCCATGCTGGTGGGAGCTTTGACACTGACGCCGCTGGCTGTGTCGGCGGCGTTGCGGGTCAGCCTCAACTGATGGCCGTGAGCTGAACCGAATTTGGCTCCGAACGGAGTCTTTTTGCAAAAAATAATGTTGCGATGGATCAAGGAGAGTGCCGCTTATTGCTTTCGGGGTATTTGATGCTGCCCCGTGGTCGGTATGGTAGGCCTCGCCAAACGATTAATAACAAAAAGGTTTTGTGAGCTATGTGGAAATGGTTGCACCCTTATGCCAAACCGGAGCGGGCCTATCAGCTGGCAGGCACGCTGTTGCCCTGGTTTGCGGTGATTAGTCTGCTCTCGTTTGTGATCGGTACTGTCTGGGGCCTCGCGTTTGCGCCAGCGGATTACCAGCAGGGAGATTCGTTCCGGATCATCTATATCCACGTGCCTTCCGCCATTCTCTCCATGGGAGCCTACTCCACCATGGCGGTGGCCGCCTTTATCGGCCTGGTGTGGCAACTGCGGATGGCGGATATGACGGTTGCAGCCATTGCGCCGGTCGGCGCCGTATTTACCTTTATTGCCCTCTTTACCGGTGCCGCCTGGGGCAAACCGATGTGGGGAACCTGGTGGGTGTGGGATGCACGGCTCACCTCTGAGCTGATCCTGCTGTTTCTCTACCTCGGCGTGATTGCCCTCTACAATGCCTTCAGCGACAAGGTGGTCGCTGGCCGTGCCGCCGGCATTCTGGCACTGGTTGGGGTGATCAACCTGCCGATCATTCACTACTCGGTGGAGTGGTGGAACACCTTGCATCAGGGGGCCACCATCACCAAATTTGACAAACCCTCCATTTCACCCGAGATGCTCTGGCCGCTGCTGATCATGATCCTGGCGTTTGCCGCATTTCTCGGGGCTCTGACCCTGATGCGTTTTCGCAATGAACTCCTGATGCGGGAGTGGCATCGCCCCTGGGTCAAAGAGATTGCAGAGCAGGAGAAGTAAGCATGCACTTTGCCTCTTTCAGTGATTTTATGGCGATGGGCGGTTACGCCTTCTATGTCTGGCTCTCTTTTGGCCTGACGTTGGTGTGTCTGGTCGGCATCATCATTTCTACCCGTATGAAAACCCGCAGCCTGCTCGCCGAGTTGCGCAGCAAACAGGCGCGTGAGGCCCGTCGCAAGGCGGCCCAGCAGATGGAGAACACCCTATGAACCCGAGACGCAAAAAACGCCTCACCATCATTCTTGCCATTACCCTGGGTCTGGCGACCGTGAGCGGGCTGGTGCTCTACGCCCTCAGTCAGAATATCGACCTCTTCTACACCCCGAGCGAGCTGGTGGAAGGGAAGGGGCCGGACAAGATCAAACCGGAAGAGGGGCAGCGCCTGCGCATCGGTGGATTGGTCGTGCCGGGGTCGGTGCAGCGGGATCCCCAGAGCCTCAAGGTTGCCTTCAAGCTGGTGGATAACGGCGGTCATTTGGTCAAGGTCGAGTTTGACGGCATCCTGCCGGATCTGTTCCGTGAAGGGCAGGGGATTGTTGCCCAAGGCACCCTCAAGGATGCCACGACCGTAGAAGCGTTCGAGGTGTTGGCCAAGCACGATGAGAACTACATGCCGCCGGAAGTGGCCGATGCCACCAACGGCATGCACTTCAAGCCGGAGTATACCGAGGCGCAGTTGAAGGGAGCCAAGCAGTGATCCCTCTGGTGTTTGCCTTTTCCGCTTTGCCTGCCGTGCGTGGTGCGGCTGTTGTCACCGTTCAATTGAAAGGAATGCCTTCATGATCCCGGAATTAGGTCAGTTTGCGCTGATCCTGGCCTTTGCCACCGCCCTGCTGCTGGGCAGTTACCCGCTGCTGGGCGCCAGTTGGGGGCGTCTTGGTATGATGTCGGCGGCCCGTCCGCTCGCCTATGCCCAGTTCTTGCTGCTGCTGCTGTCGTTTCTCTGTCTGACCTGGGCCTTTATCGATAACGACTTCACCGTGCAGTATGTGGCCACTAACTCCAACAGCCTGCTGCCGCTCGCCTATCGCATTTCCGCCGTATGGGGCGCCCACGAAGGTTCCCTGCTGCTGTGGGTTCTGACCTTAGGAGGGTGGACTGCGGCGGTGGCCATGTTTAGCCGCCGTCTGCCGCTCGATGCTGTCGCGCGGGTACTCGGCGTGTTGGGGCTGATCTCGGTCGGCTTCACTGCCTTCGTGCTGTTCACCTCCGATCCCTTCACCCGCACCTTGCCCTATTTCCCGGTAGATGGTCGTGACCTCAATCCGCTGCTGCAGGATCCGGGTCTCATCTTCCATCCGCCGATGCTCTACATGGGTTATGTGGGCTTCTCGGTGGCGTTTGCCTTTGCCATTGCTTCGCTGATGACCGGTCGTCTCGATGCGACCTGGGCCCGCTGGTCGCGCCCCTGGACCATGGCGGCCTGGGTATTCCTGACCCTTGGCATCGTGCTCGGCTCCTGGTGGGCCTACTACGAGCTCGGTTGGGGCGGCTGGTGGTTCTGGGATCCGGTAGAAAACGCCTCCTTCATGCCCTGGCTGGCGGGTACCGCTCTGCTGCACTCGCTGGCTGTGAGCGAGAAGCGCGCCACCTTCAAGGCGTGGACCGTGCTGCTGGCCCTCTCAGCTTTCTCGCTGAGCCTGCTGGGTACCTTCCTGGTACGCTCCGGCGTGTTGGTGTCGGTGCATGCGTTTGCCTCCGATCCGACCCGCGGCCTGTTTATTCTCGGCTTCCTGCTGGCGGTGATCGGTTCATCCTTGCTGCTGTTTGCCTTTAAAGGCTCGCAGGTGAAGAGCCACGGCAAACACGAGCTGTGGAGCCGCGAGACCCTGCTGCTTTGCAACAACATCATGCTGGTGGCGGGTCTGCTGACCGTGCTGCTCGGTACCTTGCTGCCGCTGGTGCACAAGGAGCTGGGGCTGGGTAGCATCTCTATCGGTACTCCCTTCTTCAACCACATCTACAGCTGGCTGATCATCCCGTTTGCCTTGCTGCTGGGGGTTGGCCCGCTGTTCCGCTGGCGTCGTCAGGAGCTGGGGGAGCTCAAAAGCAAGGTGCTCGTGGCACTGGTGCTGAGTCTGGCCGCAGCCTTGCTGTTGCCGCTGCTCTTTGCCGAAACCTTCAAGCCGTGGGCGGCGGTAGGGATTGGTCTGGGCGCCTGGATCATCGTCACCAGCGTGCAGGAGACCTGGGCGCGGGCTACCCACAAGCACAGCTTTGCAGTCGGTGTGCGCAAGCTTGGCAACAGCCACTGGGCCATGATCCTCGGCCATGTGGGGTTGGCAGTCAGCATCATAGGTATCGCCTGCACCCAGAACTACAGCATCGAGAAGGATCTGCGGATGCAGGCGGGTGATCGGGTGCACTTTGCCGATTACGAGTTCGTCTTTGCCGGGATCAAGGAGAAGAACGGCCCCAACTACGATGGCTTCAAGGGCGTGCTGGAAGTGCACCGCAATGGCAAGCAGGTCGCCCTGCTCAAGCCCGAGAAGCGGATGTACAAGGTGACCCGGATGCCGATGACCGAAGCGGCCATCGATGCCGGTATCACCCGCGATCTCTATGCGGCGCTGGGGGAACAGCTCGACAACGGAGCCTGGGCGGTGCGGATCTACTACAAGCCGTTCGTGCGCTGGATCTGGTTCGGCGGCGTCTTTATGGCTATTGGTGGCGTGCTGGCGATGCTCGACAAGCGTTACCGTTTCGGCCGTCGTGAGGAGGAGGCCAAGGCATGAACAAAAAGACCTGGTTGTTTTTAATCCCCTTTATCGTCTTTTTGCTGGGGGCAGTGTTCCTGTTCAAGGGGCTCTACTCCGATCCCACCAAGCTTGAGTCCGTGATGGTGGGCAAAGAGGTGCCAGTGTTCACCCTGCAGGACATTTACGATCTGAACAAGCAGCACGATCGCAGTATCTTGACCGGTCGCCCCATGCTGCTCAACGTCTGGGCTACCTGGTGCCCGACCTGCTACGGCGAGCACACCTACCTCAAACAGCTGGCGGGGCAGGGCATTCCCATCATCGGCATGAACTACAAGGATGAGCGTGACAAGGCGATCAAGTGGCTGGCGGAGCTGGGCAACCCCTATCAGGTCAACCTCTATGATCCGGACGGCATGCTGGGGCTGGATCTCGGGGTATATGGCGCGCCGGAGACCTTCTTTATCGACAGCAAGGGGATCATCCGGTATCGCCACGTGGGGGATATCAACCCCGAGAACTGGGCGTCGACCCTCAAACCCATCTTTGATGCCATGAAGTGAGGGGAGTCCTGATGAGAGTATTTATTGCTTCCCTGCTGCTGTTGCTGGGATGGGTGGTGCAAGCACCCGCCATGGCCGCTATCGATGTCTACACCTTCGACAACGACAATCAGGAGCAGGTCTTTCGCGAACTGACCAAGGAGCTGCGTTGCCCCAAGTGTCAGAACCAGGATATCGCCGACTCCAATGCGGGGCTGGCCAAGGACTTGCGCGACAAGACCTACCAGATGGTGCGCGAGGGCAAGGATAAAGAGGAGATCGTGGATTACATGGTGGCCCGCTACGGCAACTTTATCCTCTATAACCCGCCCCTGATGGCCTCCACCCTGATCCTCTGGCTTGGCCCGCTGCTGGTGATCCTGATTGGTGGCGCCGTGGTCGTGATGCGCAGCCGCCGGCCCCCTGCGGTGAAAAAACAACTGGATAACGCCTTGAGCGAGGAGGAGCAGCGCCGACTGGCCGAGCTGCTCAAAGAGGAAGAGAAACAATGACCGCTTTTTGGATAGTGATTGCGGGCTTGCTGGTGCTGGTGAGTCTGGCGCTCGTCGTGCCGCTGTGGCGTGGTGAAGGCAAACAGAGCATCAGTCGCTCGGCGCTCAACAAACAGCTCTATCGCCAGCGGCTGCTGGAGATTGGCGAAGAGCGCGAGCAGGGTGTCCTGGCTGAGGAGTCCGACTCGCTGGTCGAGCTGCAACGAAGCCTTTTGGATGATATTCCCGATGTGGAGCAGACTGCCCGCAGTGGCAAGAGTCTGATCTGGATCCCGGGTGTGCTGGTGCTGTTGGTGGTGAGTCTGGGGCTCTACTACAAGTTGGGCTCCTGGCAAGAAGTTAGTCGCTGGCAAGATGCCAGCAGCCGTCTTGGCGAGCTGAGCAACAGCATTCTGGTGGAACGCGATGCCCAGGTGACCGAGCAGGATCTGCTGGATTTCACGCTGGCACTGCGTACCCGCCTCAAGGATGAACCGAACGACTACCGCGGCTGGCTGCTGCTGGGACGCTTGGCGCTGGATGGCAATGATCCCGAGATGGCCAGCGAGGCGCTGGAGCGGGCCTACACGCTGGCTCCCCAGAAATCGCTGGTGGCAGTACCCTACGCGCAGGCGCTGATGATGACGGGGGATGAGGCGCAAGCGGATGCCCTGTTGCAGGCTGCTATCGCGCAGGATCCGGACAATATCGAGGCGCGTTCCGTCTATGCCTTTATGGCGCTGCAAAAAGAGGACTTCCAGACCGCGCTGTCTCGCTGGCAGGCGATGTTGCCACTGATGGAGAAAGGTACCCCCCGTTACGTGATGGTCGAGCGCTCCATGGAGTATGCCCGCGCGCAGCTCAAGCAGCGCGGCATCGAGGTGACGAATTCAGGCGCAGCCAAAGCGGGCGCAGTTGAGGGACAACCGCTGGCGGTGAAGGAGGGGGAATTCCCCATCCACGTCACGTTGGCGGCGGGCATTCAGATGCCGGAAGATGCCCATCTCTTCGTCTTTGCCGTGGTGCCCAACGGGCCGCCCATGCCCATCGCCGTGAAGCGTATCGCAGGGCCAACCTTGCCTGTTACCCTGTCACTCGGGGATGGCGATGCCATGATGGAAGGCAGCAAACTGGCGGCCTATCCGGAGCTGCAGTTCAAGGCACGTCTCTCGCGCGGCGGCAATGTGATGAACAAGGAAGGAGCCTTCGAAGGGGTATCCGTGCCGGTCAAGACGGCCGAGATCCCTGCTGCTCCGATTGACATCCGCATCGATCACGCCCTCTAATATGCCTTTGGATAACCCGGCTCCTGGATAGGAGCCGGGTTATCTATACTTCTGATAAATCAAAATAAAACGTCAGGACAATCATATGTATCTTCGTTCAGGGGCCATACTGGCAGCCCTCTTGCTGGCTGGTTGTGCCGGTGGCCCACCCAAGCCTGGCCCAGAGAGTCTGGATCTCAATCCCGGCATGAATAATCCGGGTGCCACCAGTACGGCGGCCGATCCGCGCGATCCCTTCCAGGGGGCCAACCGGGCCATGTGGGCGGTCAACTATGATGTGCTGGAACCCTATGTGGCACGTCCTGTGGTACATGCCTATGCCCGCTACATTCCGGTCGGGGTGAAGGATGGCATTGCCAACTTTGTTGCCAACTTTGATGAGCCAAGCAGCATGGTGAACCATCTGATCACCGGCGATTTGAAGGGGGCGGGCACCAACCTGGGGCGCTTTACCCTCAACACCACGGTCGGTCTGCTGGGTATCTTCGATGTGGCCAAACATGCTGGCCTCGAGCGTAACAAGCTGGAGATGGACACAGTGCTGGGCAGGGCCGATATCGGTAATGGTGCCTACATCATGGTGCCTGTTTACGGTCCGACCACCACCCGGGAGCTGGTTGGCGATGCGATTGACAGCTTCTACTTCCCCTATGCCCTGTTGACCTTCCCGATGAAGGTCGCACACTGGGCGCTGGATGGCTTGGGCACACGCGCCAAGCTGATCGATCAGGAGCGGATCATCGACAACTCCCTCGATCCTTATGCGCTGACCAAGGACTTCTACCTGCAATATAACCAGGGCAAGGTGACGGGCAAGCAGACCGAGCTGAAAGCGTCTCAGCAAGAGCAGGCTGACGACGCAAATCTGGATGAATACATGGACGAGCTGGACCAGTAAGCGGGTCATCTCGATATGTAAAAGGCGCCTGCGGGCGCCTTATTCATTTTCGCAGCCATATCGAGATAAAAAAACGCCCCGCAGAGCGGGGCGTTTTGGCAAGCGAGGCTGATTAGGCAGCCAGATTCTTGGCCACGAATTCCCAGTTAACCAGAGCCCAGAAGGTTTCCATGTACTTCGGACGCAGGTTGCGGAAGTCGATGTAGTAGGCGTGCTCCCACAGGTCAACGGTCAGCAGCGGGGTGGTACCGGCTTCAGTCAGCGGGCAGCCAGCGTTGGAGGTGTTGACGATAGCCAGAGAGCCGTCAGCTTTCTTCACCAGCCAAGTCCAGCTGGAACCGAAGTTGCCGATGGCTGATTTGGTGAAGGCATCCTTGAACTCGGCGAAGGAGCCGAATGCCTTGTTGATGGCATCAGCCAGGGCGCCAGTCGGCTCGCCACCGCCATTCGGGGAGAGGCAGTGCCAGTAGAAGGTGTGGTTCCAGATCTGGGCGGCGTTGTTGAAGATGCCGCCGTTGGAGGTCTTGATGATCTCTTCCAGAGACTTGCCTTCAAACTCGGTACCCGGCACCAGATTGTTCAGGTTGACCACGTAGGTGTTGTGGTGCTTGCCGTGGTGATATTCCAGAGTTTCCTGGGAGATGTGCGGTTCCAGAGCGTTGATTGCATAGGGCAGAGCGGGAAGTTCGAATGCCATTTTCTACTCTCCATTGGCTGGACCGTGCGAAGGCGACGGTTGCAAGACATTGCGTACTCTTTTCTATATGTGAAAAGAGTTGTTTTTAAAATGATGGGGCTGGGTAGCCCAAAGCCAAGGGATTGTAGCAGTATCAAAGATGGCCTAACAACTCTTGATTGGCGCCATGATCGCGATCAATCCTGTGTGGGTTCTTTGCACAATTCGAGCCGGGTCACCCCTTTGTCAGTTTGTGCTCGGGCAAGATTGCAGTAGAATGGCCGCCGAAATCGCTCTAGTGAGGCACCTATGGAAACTATTGAAAAGATTAAGCAGCAGCTGGCTGACAACCCCATCATCATCTACATGAAGGGCTCCCCCAAGCTACCCAGCTGTGGCTTCTCTGCCCAGGCCTCCCAGGCTCTGATGTCCTGCGGCGAGCCGTTTGCATACGTTGATATCCTGCAAAATCCGGATATCCGCGCCGAATTGCCAAAATTCGCCAACTGGCCGACCTTCCCCCAACTGTGGGTTGAAGGTGAGCTGATCGGTGGCTGTGACATCATGATCGAGATGTTCCAGGCTGGCGAGTTGCAGGCTCTGATCAAAGAGACTGCTGCCAAGTACAAGCAGGATGACGCTGCTGCTGAATAAGCGGGTGTTCACATCGCTGAAAAGGGAGCCATCATGGCTCCCTTTTTTATTTGCTGGCGATGCAAGCAGTAGACACTGTCACCCCCATCGGGAGTGTGTCAGCAAGCCAAAACAGAGCGGCTGCCAATGGCAGCCGCTTTTGTCTATATGGTCATCGGGCAGATCAGGCGATCCGTTCGATACGAGCCATGTAGAAGCCGTCGAAGCCGGTCTCGGACGGGCTCACGGTGTGATCGTCACGCAGACGGAAGTTTTCGTTGGCCGCGAGGAACTTGTCCACCTGCTGGCGGTTCTCCTCGGGCAGGATGGAGCAGGTTGCATAGACCAGCAGGCCGCCGACTTTCACCATCTGGCTGTAACGCTGCAGGATCTCTTCTTGCAGCGCGACCAGCACCGGCAGACGCTCGGCGGTATCACGCCACTTGGCATCC
Organism: Aeromonas sp. HMWF015; assembly: GCF_963878965.1. NCBI lineage: Bacteria > Pseudomonadati > Pseudomonadota > Gammaproteobacteria > Aeromonadales > Aeromonadaceae > Aeromonas > Aeromonas sp. HMWF015. The sequence continues at coordinate 21,784 of NZ_CAWNZT010000179.1, forward strand.
GGATTGCGCTTGAGGACGCCAAGACCGGAACAGGGCACGTCCAGCAGTACGCGGTCGGCGCTCTCTTTGAGGCGCTTGACGGTCTTGCTGCTGGTGATGACCCGGGTCTCCACGTTGTGGGCACCGGCGCGACGGGCGCGTTGCTTGAGGTTCTCCAGCTTCCACTCTTCCACATCCATCGCCAGCAGGCGGCCTTTGCCCTGCATCATGGCGGCGATATGCAGGGTCTTGCCACCGGCACCGGCGCAGGCGTCGATAACGCGCATGCCTGGGGCAACTTCCAGCGCAGCAGCAACCAGCTGGGAGCCAGCGTCCTGCTGTTCGAAGCAACCATCGGCAAAGGCCTTGGTACGGAACAGGGCGGCGTCGGAGGTGACCTGCAGGGCTGTCTCCACACCTTCAACCGGAATGGTGGTGACCTGCTCTTTGGCCAGCATGGCCTGCAGCTCATCACGGGTGCACTTGAGGGTGTTGACCCGAAGGTAACGCTTGGGCATCCAGGCCAGGGCGGCACGCTCGGCAGGCCAGGCTTCACCCAGCTGCTCGCTACCCAGTTTCTCCAACCAGCTCGGGCAACCATCCATCAATACCGGGTTCTTCTTCGCCTCGGTCAGACGGCGGCGGAATGCTTCTTCATTGAAGCGATCCAGGGTCGGGTGGTTGGGCTGGGCAATTTTGTGGAAGGCGTGCCAGCTGTGCAGCAGCGGCCAGACATTCTTTTCGGCCTGACGCACCTGAATGCCGGTGAGGAAGCAATAGAGGCTGAGACGGCGCAGCAGGTCGCCGGTGACCAAGGCAATCCTTGCCTGTTCTTGCGGTTTGAGTTCGATGCCGGAGAAGTGACGGGCATAAGCGCGGTCGAGGGTAAGACCCTGACCGAGCACATCGTCAACAATGGCAACGACCAGATCCCCGAAACGGGGCAACAGTGGGGATTTGAGCATGAGATTAACCTTGGCCAGATAAAGATGAACCGCACCTTTGTGAAGAGGAGCAGTTCTAAAATTGACAAATCCGCGCAATGATAGGGGTTAGACGGGGTTGGCGCAACACTCCCCATGGGTGAGTGGCTGAAACAGTGGCGCCGGGCTTTTTGATTCGGCGGGATAATGATGCCGGTAATGGTTCAAAAAAGTGCATGACTACAAGGATGACAAAGATGCATGTGACCAGTAAGTGTTCGTTGGCCTTGTTGGTGGCCAGTTTGTTGGGGTCAACCAGCCTGATGGCCAGCGAGTGGAGCACAGTAGCCGCCAGAGCGACGGCGGAGCAAGGTTATGAGGTGCGGGCCAATCAGTTTCGGGTGGCCAAGGTGCCGCTCGACTATTTTGCCGGGCTGCAAGCCGGGGCGAGTGAGCTGACCCTGCCGCTGCCCGATGGGGGGGAGGTCACCTTTGCTCTGGAAGCCTACGACTTGCTGCCTGCAGATCTTGCCGCCAAGTATCCGCAGATCCGCACCTTCAAGGGGCACAACCCGGCGCATCCGATAGAGACAGGACGCTTCGATCTGGGGCAGCAAGGTTTCCACGCCATGTTCAGCCATCAGGGCAGGTTGGTGTTTGTCGATCCGCTGCGCAATGCCGAAGGTTACGCCATCTATTACCAGCAGGATGCCCATAGTCGATTGGAAGAGGCTGCAGATGAGGTGATAGGGCCCAAGCTCAGCAAACTGGTGCGCAAGGTGCAAGTGGATGGCAATGTTCGCAAGCGCTACGTCATTGCCATTTCGGCGACAGGAGAATTTACCCAATACCACGG
>NZ_CAWNZT010000180.1:0-2104 GCF_963878965.1 Aeromonas sp. HMWF015
TCAGCCTTATCGCCTCTGGCCTGCCAGAAAGCACAGATGCTCTCGGCCAATTCTGCGGCCATGGCATGGTCGTTATCACGACGACAAATCAGATACTGGGCCAGCCAATTTTGGTACTGCTTCATTGACAACTCTTAAACCACGATCCAAGTCAATTAACCAGATCGGTATCCGTTTTAGGCTGCGCTTCACGATACGTGTCCATAATTGGCGCCCACGCCATCCAACTGGGCGTGGGGTATTCTGGTAAGCCTCACGGAATTTTTTATCAAACCCAGCCCAACGAGTTTTAAACTGGCTCTCGAGCGGGTCTTCTCTGTTAGGATTGATAGGGACCTCTTGCGCTATTCCCCTGGCCAGCAGAATATCGGCTTTAACGTCGGGGTCGGTGATATAGACCTCAACATCCCCCCGCTCGCCATCCCCAGTGCAATATTGTCTCGCTGCTCAACGAACCATTTATCCTTGATCTTCACCCTGTAGCGCTTGGCCATCTGCTTGACCAAATCCTTGGGCCAATCAAACGTGATGCCGTATCGTTTCTTGTCGTGATAGGACACCCATTCGATCACCACCTTGTCAGGCACGGGCTGGCCATACAGGAAGCGGCCCGGACCTATGCGCCAACGGTAATCCTTGGCTTTTAATGCTTTTGGCTCGACGAACCCGGCAACTCCATTAGACGACCCATGCACAGGCTTACTCTCCCTGTAGAAATAGGCCTTGGTGTGCCAGATTTCATCGGCATTGAATCCAAACGAATATCGCCAGTCCATCATCTTGGGGCCATTGTCATCACAGGCCACCAGTCCCAGGGTCAGCAGTGACGCAATTAACCATCGCATCAATGTCCCCCTTCTTGATTCGACATGATCCGGCGCACATCATCGCCGCCACAATATGTGGGGATACTTCACCAATCCGGTGTCTGCGCTGTAGAGCAGGTATTTTGGAAGCCAAACCCAATGAACAATTGTCAATACCGATCGAATTGTGACCCACCCAGCCAAAGTAAAAGGCCCCCCCCCCTTGTTAATGGTTAAGCAGAAGTAATGGCATCTGCTGCCTTCTTCAACTGACCACTTTTTAACTTGTCCTTCAGACGGTAACTTTGCCCGCTAATTTGAACTATGTGGGCATGGTGCAGTAAACGGTCCAGCATCGCCGCCGTCAGCGTTTCATCATCCCCAAATGTGCCCGACCACTGTGTAAATGGCAGATTGCTGGTCAAGATCAGACTGCCTGACTCGTAACGCCTGGCGACAACCTGGAAGAATAAGTTAGCCTCCTCTTTGCCAAAAGGCAGATAACCGATCTCGTCAATAACCAGTAATCTTGGCTTGTGAATGATGCGGTTCAGATAGCCTTTAAGCTCCCCCTGACGATGTGCGACGACCAATTGCAACATCATGTCCGCTGCGGTGATAAACCGGGTACTCAGCCCAGCCATGGCACATCTGTATGCCAGTGCACCAGCAAGGTGACTTTTCCCTACGCCAGATGGTCCCAAGAACACGATATTCTCCTTCCGTTCGATGAACGCCAAGCTCGCCAGTTCCTGGATCTGTGCCCGAGGAGCGCGACTGGCGAACTTGAAGTTGAATTGCTCCAGTGTCTTGACCAAGGGCAAACCTGAAAGGCGTAACAGCGTCTGGCGCCGACGCTCATCACGACTGTCAGACTCCAGCTTCAGGAGTTGCTCAAGAAAATCACCTAGTGAAGAGGCATTATCTATCGCTTGCTACGCGAGAGCCGGCCACTCAGATGCGATACGATCAAGCCGAAACTGTTCGCAGAGTTCAGCGATCCGTTGATGTTGTAGAGTGCTCATGCATGGCCCTCCAGCAAGGACTGATAAACCGATAGGGGGTGCTGAATGCTCTCTACTGGTAGAACCCTGCGTGGCACATCAGTTAATCGTGGTACGGATAGTGGTTGGTTCGGCGGTAATGGGAGTAATGCTGCCAACTCTTCTTGTAACCGTTGCTCTGGAGGGATCCCGGTCGTGCCGTGTTTCCTGGCGTTAGCGGTATTTACAAGCCATGTAGTGGTCTAATCATCCCGGACACCATTTTAGGTGGTACAGTCGCCACCATGACCTGAG
>NZ_CAWNZT010000181.1:0-4121 GCF_963878965.1 Aeromonas sp. HMWF015
GGGTATCCAGTTCAGCCTGGCATGATGGACAAAGCAGGGCTTCCATAATCAACTCCTCGAAAAGTGGATCTGCCATGGTCTGGCTCCATGGCAGATCCTCCTCCCCTTGCTCCTCACCTTGACATGACGAGGATAACAAAGCGGCTGCCGGTGAGGGCAGCCGCAAGGACTTATTTCTTCTTCATTTTCAGCAGGCGTTTGCGCTGACGTTCCTGACTCAGGGTCATGGTGTTCTTCTTCCCTTCAAACGGGTTGACCGACTCCTGGAACTCGACCCGGATCGGCGAGCCCATGATCTTGAGGGACTTGCGGAAGTAGTTGATCAAATACCGCTTGTAGGAGTCCGGCAAGTCGTTCAGCTGGTTGCCGTGGATCACGATGCGCGGCGGGTTGTAGCCACCGGCGTGAGCATACTTGAGCTTGACGCGGCGACCGTTGACCATCGGCGGCTGGTGATCTTCCTGCGCCATCTGCATGATGCGGGTCAGCATGGCCGTGCTGGTACGACGGGTGGCAGACTGGTAAGCCTCCTGAATGGATTCAAACAGATGGCCGACACCGCTACCGTGCAGGGCGGAGATGAAGTGGACGCGAGCGAAGTCGATGAAGCCCAAGCGACGATCCAGCTCGTTCTTCACATCCTCTTTCACCTTCTGATCCAGACCATCCCACTTGTTCACCACCAGCACCACGGAGCGACCGGCATGGAGCACATAACCAAGGATGCTCAAGTCCTGATCGGTGATGGTCTCCTGGGCGTCGATCACCAGCAGGCAAACGTTGGCATCTTCGATGGCTTTCAGGGTCTTGATAACGGAGAACTTCTCCACCGTCTCGTGCACCTTGCCACGACGACGCACACCGGCGGTATCGATGACCACATACTTCTGCTCGTCACGCTCCATCGGAATGTAAACGGAGTCACGGGTGGTGCCGGGCATGTCATAGACGATGACCCGATCTTCACCCAGCATGCGGTTGGTCAGGGTAGATTTACCGACGTTGGGACGACCGACGATGGCGAACTTGATAGGCAGGTCGGCGAACGGGGTCTCCTTGGTGTCCTCTTTGGTATCGAGTTCACCGGCAGCCACCATGCGCAGCAGGGCTTCTTCGTCGAAGTCCTCCTCTTCCTCATCCTGCGCATCTTCATCGGTAGCGGAGTCGACCAGGGTCTCCAGATGGGGAGACAGGGCCAGTTCCAGCAGGCTCAGCACACCACGACCGTGGGCGGCCGCGATCTGGTAGACCTCACCCAGCGCCAGACCGTAGAACTCGGAGACCGCGGAATCACCATCGATACCGTCGGTCTTGTTGGCCACCAGAAATACCTTCTTGTGGGCCTTGCGCAAGTGCTCGGCGATGGCTTGATCCGCCGCGGTCAGACCGGCACGGGCATCCACCATGAACAGCACGACGTCCGCTTCTTCGATGGCCAGCAGAGATTGCTCGGCCATCTTCAGCTCGATCCCCTCTTCGGTGCCATCGATACCGCCGGTATCGACCACGATAAATTCCAGCTCGCCCAACTTCGCCTGACCGTATTTACGGTCCCGGGTCAGACCGGGAAAATCGGCAACCAGGGCATCCCGAGTACGGGTCAAGCGGTTAAACAGGGTGGATTTCCCCACGTTGGGGCGGCCCACCAGGGCTACTACAGGAGTCATAAAAGCCTCATTCTCAAGACGACAAAGGCTCCGGGTCCGAAGACCAGGAGCCGGATATTCACATTATCGGACGATCAAGGACGCTTGAGGGCGTACAACTTGCCGTCACGGCTCTGCACATACAGGGTCTCGCCATCCACCAGCGGGGCGGCGTAGAGACCACTGCTATCGAGCTGCTGCATCGCCTTGATGGTACCGTCGGTACGATCAAGCCAATACAGGTATCCTTCCACATCACCCACCACCACATAGTCACCGAAGATGACAGGTGCAGTGACGGTACGATTTTCCAGCTGGGTGTTTGACCACAGCTCCAGACCGTTGCGACGGTCGATGGCAAACAGGTGGCTGCGACTGTCGGTCAGCACGATGGCATTGCCAGTCATCGCCAGATCGCGATAGCCGGAATACTTGCGCTTCCACACTTCATCGCCGGTCATCAGTTTGCGCGCCATCAACTGACCGTTGTAGGCGATGGCGTAAAGCTCATCACCGGCAATAAGCGGGCTGGCATCGACGTCCACCATGCGGTCCAGCTCGGTAGCACCGCGCGGATCAGCCACCTTGGACTGGCGCACCGGCTGGCCGTTGCTCAGCAGGGCGATGCCCACCTTGCCATCGGCACGACCGTAAATCACGGCGCCGTTGGTGATCACCGGTGCACCGGCACTGCGCAGGGTCAGCGGCGGCTGCTCTTCGGAGAGCGACCACTGCATCTTGCCTTCATCAGTGTCGAGGGCGATCAGGCGACCGGAGGTGGTCAGCACTACCACGCGGCCATCTTCCACCGCGGGGCTTGCCACCACTTCGCCGGGCACATTGGTCTGCCACAGCACTTCACCGTTCTCTTCGTTCAGGGCGTAGACCACCCCGTTCTCGGAACCGAGGAACAGCTTGCCGTAACGGGAGACCAGGCCGCCGGAGAGACGAGCGCTACGCTTGTCGGCGTTGATCGGCAGGTCGGCCAGATCGACAGTCCAGAGGCGATCGCCACTGGCACGGTTAAAAGCGCTGACATCGCCGTCGCGGGCCGCCGCGTAGATGCGATCCTCTTCCACCACCGGCTTGAGCTGGGAGTAGAAGTCACCGATGCCATCACCCACAGTAGATGACCATGCGGTGTCGGCCGTGAAGGCAGATTCAACCTTGGGCAGCGGCGCCATCGGGTTGAGATCCTCTTCGGAACTGAACAGGGAGCAACCCTGCAGAGCGAAGGAGACCGCAGCCCCCAGCGCCACCATCTTGAATAGATTACGCATCCGGTGCCTCACCAGTCGCAACGGCCGGCAGGGCCAGATCGTCCATTTTCAGCTTGAGCTCGGCGCTACCCTGCAGGCCGCCAGCATCCGCCGCCGCCTGATAGGCATCACGAGCCTCTTCGGTCTTGCCCTGCTTTTGCAGCACATCACCACGGGCTTCGGCTACCTGCGCCTTGAAGGCCTCATTCTGGATGGTCGCCAGCTTGGCCAGCGCTTCATCTGCCTTGCCCTGATCATTCAGCACACGGGCCAGACGCAGCGCCGCGATGGGACGAATGCTCTCGTCACCCGTGGTCGCCACCAGCTCCAGCTGCTCGGCAGCCAGATCCAGCTTGCCCGCCTTGACGGCAGCGGCAGCCAGTTGCAACGCGGCCAGTTCACCGTAGGAGTCACCCTTGTTGGCAGTGACAAACTGCTGTGCCTGCTCGAAACCGGCGGCATCGCCCTTGGCCAGCTGCTCAATCACCTGGTTGTAAGAGTGGGAGGAGGCCTCCATGGTCTCTTGCTGGTGCTGGTTGTAATAGCGCCAACCGAACAGACCGACCAGACCGATAACGGTCCCGGCAATCACCGAGGTTCCGTTCTCTTTCCACCACTCCTTGATAACCTCAACCTGTTGTTCTTCGGTGGTATAGACTTCCACAGCTTACTCTCCTTTGGCTGCCAGCAGGGCAATGGCGGCGTCAACCTTGACGGTCTGTTGCTCGGCCTGACCACGCAGATATTTGATAGTGATCTCCCCGTTTTGCACCTCGGTCTCACCAAGGATCAGGGCGATTGCCGCGCCGCTCTTGTCGGCACGTTTGAGTTGTTTCTTGAAGTTGCCACCACCGCAGTGGCTCATCAGGCGCAGGTCCGGCAGGGCATCGCGCAGACGCTCGGCCAGCTGGAAGCCAGCCTGTTCGGTCCCCTCGCCCACCATCGCCAGATAGACATCCACCGCCGGGCGGATATCGGCGTTGAGCTCGAGAGTTTCCAGCATCAGCACCAGACGCTCCATACCCATGGCAAAGCCCACGGCCGGGGTCGGTTGACCGCCCAGCTGCTCTACCAGACCATCGTAGCGGCCACCGGCACAGACGGTGCCCTGGGCACCTAGACTGCTGGTGACCCACTCGAACACGGTCAGGTTGTAGTAGTCAAGACCACGCACCAGACGCTCGTTCACTTCGTATTTGATACCGGCAGACTCGAG
>NZ_CAWNZT010000182.1:0-22690 GCF_963878965.1 Aeromonas sp. HMWF015
CTGTTGGCCGAACCAGACGCCCTGCTGCTGGATGAGCTCTTCTCCCGCCTCGACAAGCCGCTGCGGGCCGCCTTTCGCCAGCTGGTGTTCGCACAGATCAAAACGCTGGCCATTCCCGCCATTCTGGTGACCCACGACGAAGAAGACGCGCCGGGCACCATACTCCACCTCACCGAATCCTGTTTTTGACCGAGGAGTTCACCTTGTTTGATCGCCACCTGATCCCCGTGATCCGCAGCCCCCTCACCCAGCTTGCCAAGCCGCTCTGCCGCGCCGGGATCAGCGCCAATCAGGTGAGCCTCACCGGCTTTGCCATCGGCATGCTGGCGCTGCCGCTGCTGGCCTTTGATTGCTATCAATGGGCGCTCGCGGCCATCCTGCTCAACCGCTTGCTGGACGGGCTCGACGGCGCCGTAGCGCGGGAGACCGGCATCACCGACTGCGGCGGCTTTCTCGACATCACCCTCGATTTCATCTTCTACGCCGCCGTGGTGCTGGGCTTTGCCCTCGCCGCCCCCGCCAATGCCCTGCCCGCCGCCACCCTGCTGTTTGCCTTTATGGGCACAGGGTCGAGCTTTCTGGCGTTTGCCATCATGGCGGGCAAGCGGGGGATCGAAAATCCGGTCTATCACCACAAGTCCCTCTACTATCTGGGCGGCCTCACCGAGGGGAGTGAAACCATCACCCTCTTTGTGCTGATGTGCCTGTGGCCCGCCGCCTTCGCCCCCCTCGCCTACGGCTTTGCCCTACTCTGCCTGTTCACTACGCTGACCCGGCTCTGGAGCGGTTATCACACCCTGCGTCACCCCCAGCGTCACACCCTGCGCTAAACAGCGCAGCCCTCACCGGAGGGCTAATCCATCACACGATGAATTGGCGGCCAACAAGGCGCACGGAACACTTGCACGCGGATGACAATGTTTTACCATGACGGCACTTTTTTCAGTCTCTTTGAGAACCCTATGCGTCGCCTTGCCTCTCTTCTCACTCTGTCGTTATTCCCCCTGCTCGGTGGCTGCAGCAGCGCCCCGGCCCCCAAGCCGGTGGTCATCCCCCAGCCCAACAGCGCCTTTATCAATCAGGCGCCATCGAGTAAACCCGTTTACACACAAGGGGTTAGCAAAGGGGATTTCGCCAATCGCCCCAATGTGGACAGGTTCGTCCAGAAGATGGTCGAGAAGCACGGTTTTGATAACGCACAACTGCATCAGGTGCTGGCACAGGCAGAGCGTTATGACTGGATCATCCGGCTGATGGATGCCCAGGCGCCGACCACCGCCAAGCCCACCGGCCCGACCGGTGCCTGGAACCGCTATCGCGCCAAGTTCATCACCCCCGACAACGTGCAAAACGGCGTCAACTTCTGGCGTGAATACGCCAGCGAGCTGAACCGGGCAGAACAGATCTACGGGGTACCGCCGGAGATCATCGTCGGCATTATCGGGGTGGAGACCCGCTGGGGCCGGGTGATGGGCAAGACCCGTATTCTGGATGCACTGGCCACCCTGGCGTTTGATTACCCGCGCCGCGCCGAGTTCTTCACCAGCGAGCTGGAAGCCTTCCTGGTGATGACCCGCGACGAGGGGATGGATCCTGCAGAGCCCAAAGGCTCCTACGCCGGAGCCATGGGTTATGGCCAGTTTATGCCCTCCAGCTTCCAGCGCTATGCGGTGGACTTTGACGGCAACGGCCACACCAACCTGTGGGATCCGGTGGATGCCATCGGCAGCGTCGCCAACTACTTCAAGGCCCACGGCTGGGAGAAAGGCCAACCGGTGGCGGTGCGCGGTCAGGGCCAACTGCCCGGCTACGAGCACGGCTTCCAGACCCGCTACCCGGTCGCCACCTTGCGCAGCGCCGGTTTGACCCCCACCAGCAACCTGGGCAACCACAGCGAGTCGAGCCTGCTGCGCCTCGATGTGGGCACCGGCTACCAATACTGGTACGGCCTGCCCAACTTCTACGCCATCACCCGCTACAACCACAGCACCCACTACGCCATGGCGGTGTGGCAGCTGGGGCTGGCGGTGAAGGCGGCGCGCTGACAACTCGCTGGCATAAAACAGACAATGAAAAAGGAGCCATCATGGCTCCTTTTTTATATCCAACGTTCAACCCCATCAGGGGCTCAAGGATGACTACCTGATTTAGACGCCGGCCTTGGCCAGCGCAGCGGAGACGATCTGCTGGGCTTCCTGCTGGATGAGGTCGAGGTGCGCGTCGCCCTTGAAGCTCTCCATGTAGATCTTGTAGATGGACTCGGTGCCGGAGGGGCGCGCCGCAAACCAGCCGTTCTCGGTCACCACCTTGAGGCCGCCGATGGCGGCATCGTTGCCCGGCGCCTTGGTCAGCTTGGCGATGATGGGCTCACCGGCGAGCGTTGAGGCTTCCACCAGTGCCGGATCCAGCTTGGAGAGCACCGCTTTCTGGGCACTGTTGGCCGGGGCGTCGATACGACGATAGCTGGAGCGGCCAAACTTGGCTTCCAGTGCGTCGTAGTGGGCTTGCGGATCCTTGCCGGTCACCGCCAGAATTTCCGCCGCCAGCAGCGCCAGAATGAAACCATCCTTGTCGGTGGTCCAGACGGTGCCATCTTTGCGCAGGAAGGAGGCGCCCGCGCTCTCCTCGCCGCCAAAGCCGAACTCGCCGCTGTAGAGGCCATCCACGAACCACTTGAAGCCGACCGGCACCTCTTTCAGAGTGCGGCCAATCTCGCCGGCCACCCGGTCGATCATGGAAGATGAGACCAGCGTCTTGCCGACGGCCGCATCGGCAGACCAGCCAGTGCGATGGGTAAACAGATACTGGATCGCCACCGCCAGATAGTGGTTCGGGTTCATCAGGCCGGACTTGGTGACGATACCGTGACGGTCGTAGTCAGGGTCGTTGCCAAGGGCGATGTCGAACTTGTCTTTGAGGGCAATCAGGCTCGCCATGGCGAACGGGCTGGAGCAATCCATCCGGATCTTGCCGTCTTTATCCAGGGTCATGAAGGAGAAGGTCGGGTCGACCTTGTAGTTCACCACTTCGATGTTCAGGCCATAGGTCTTGGCGATGACGTCCCAGTAGGCAACGCCGGAGCCGCCCAGCGGATCGACACCGATCTTGATGCCCGCGTTCTTGATGGCATCCATGTCCAGCACGTTCTTCAGATCATCCACATAGGGGGTGACATAGTCGTGCTCGACCACGAACGGGCTCTTGAGCGCCTCGGCGAACGGCATCCGTTTCACGCCGGCCAGACCCGCTTCCAGAATCGCGTTGGCACGGTCCTCGACCCACTTGGTGATCTCCCCTTCGGCGGGGCCACCGTGAGGCGGGTTGTACTTGAAGCCACCATCTTCCGGCGGGTTGTGGGACGGAGTGATCACCACGCCGTCAGCACGGGCAGCCGGTTTGCCTGCATTGTGGCGCAGGATGGCGTGAGAGATGACCGGGGTCGGGGTAAAGCCGAGGCCAGCCTGAATGCGGGTTTCAACGCCGTTGGCGGCCAGCACTTCGACTGCGCTGGCAAAGGCGGATTCGGACAGGGCGTGGGTATCCATACCGACAAACAGCGGGCCAGTGATGCCGGCCTGCTGGCGATACTCCACCAGCGCCTGGGTCACCGCCAGGATATGGGATTCGGTGAAGGCGTTGTGCAGGGCGCTGCCACGGTGGCCGGAGGTACCAAAGGCAACCCGCTGCTCGGGGCGGCTCATGTCCGGCTTGTTGAGGTAGTAGGCGCTGACCAGACGGGGGATGTTGGTCAGATCGCTTAAACGGGCCGGTTGACCGGCGTGGGAATGCTGAGCCATGGCGTTTTCCTTGCGTAATGGCGGCCTTGCCGGGCAAGGCCTGAGTCTTGAAGAATCGTTAAATTGCGCCACACACTTGCGCGATCACCTCTTCGCCATAGCCCATGCTGGCCATCAGCTGGGCCACCATGTTCTGCTTGCGGCTGGTGTTGGTGTTGGTGATCACCCAGAACGGGGTCTCCGGTACCGGCTTGGGCTTGGTGGTGCTGCCACTGGCACGCAGAGCCTCGGGATCCTGCGAGAAATAGACGCGCTTGCGCCCCTTGATTTCGGTGGCCTGGGTAAAGCCTTCCGGGTTATCCCGGTAGAGGGTACTCAGCACCTGCATGAAGCGGTTGATGGACTTCTCTTCCTTTTGCAGCTCACCGGAATCGAGCAGGGCTTGCAGCCCTTGTAGGGTGGCTACCGTACTGGGCTGCGCGACGGCAGCTGGCTCGGCAACCGGCACACCTTGGTGAGCAGGCTGTTCCAGCAGACGGCGCAGGATATCGGAGGCACTCTCACCAATGTGCCGGGTCTGGCTGGCGATATAGAAGTAGAGATCGTCATCAAGCTCGATGGTTTTCATAGGGATGCGCTGGACTCGTCGAAATTCGGATGCGGCGATTATACATAGGCAAACCCGACAGCCCAAGCAAGGGGCTGGCAGATGTACATGAATCTCATCGAGAATACGGCATAATAGCGGGCCAAGTGTGTGATCAGCCGCACTGATAGCCGATCCGGACGGGATTTTTTAGAAAAAAAACCACATAAAATCCCTATCCATTGGACGAAATCCTTTTCTTTCCAGTGCGTTAAATAAAACAGCAATACGCACTCACGACCGACAAGGTGTCATTTTGCAACAAAACAGCATATTGAACTTCAAGGAGCAGGGTCAGGGCCCGGCGGTCATTCTGATCCACGGCCTGTTTGGCAGCCTCGACAACCTCGGCCTGCTGGCCCGTGCCCTCTGCGAGCACTTTCGGGTCATCAGCGTCGATCTGCGCAACCACGGCGCCTCCTTTCATAGCAGTGAGATGAGCTATCCGGCGCAAGCGACCGATATCCTGACCCTGATGGATCGGCTGAATATTGCCGAAGCGACCCTGATTGGCCACTCGATGGGTGGCAAGGTGGCGATGCAGGTCGCCAAGCTGGCGCCCGCGCGGGTGACCAAGCTGGTGGTGGCCGACATGACCCCGGTCGCCTATCCCCACTCCCGCCACCAGAATGTGTTCGCCGGACTCAACGCCACACTGCGCACGCCGCCGCAAAGCCGCAGTGAAGCGGAAGCCATGCTGGCGCAGCACATCGACATCGCCGGGGTGCGCCAGTTTCTGCTCAAATCCTTCGCCAGAGGCGAGCATGGCTGGGGTTGGCGCTTCAATGTGCCCGCCCTTGAGCAAAACTACGCCAACATCATGGGCTGGCCAGAGGATGAGCATCGCTTCGAGGGGCCTGTGCTCTTTATCAAAGGCGGGGATTCTGACTATATGCAGCCCCAATACAGCGAGACGGCACTGGCCCAATTCCCGGCGGCAAAGGTGCGTGTCATCGCGGGTACCGGCCACTGGCTGCATGCGGAAAAACCGGCTCTGTTCAACAAATTGGTTGTGGATTTCCTGTCGACAGGCGGTTAACAGTTTCAAATCCTTTGTGATATAGTGCGCCGGTCATAAGGAGTGTGCGCAATCCATGCTAAGTGAACATATCGACCTGATCGAAAGTTTGGGCCTCAAGTTATTCTTTGTGGCCATTTTCATATTGATTGGCCTGGCCATTCAGGACGTGCTCAAGCGCGGCAACGTGCCCCGTTTCGGTCGTTTTATCGTCTGGTTGGTACTGTTTCTGGGTTGTGCGGGTTTTGTCGCCAAGGGGCTGATCGAACTGGGCTGGGAAGGCTCAGGACTCGGCTAACTTATTTTCATCTGTGATGTATGGCCAAACAGCAAACTGATCGAACAACACTGGATCTGTTCGCAAATGAGAAGCGCCCCGGCAGGCCAAAGACCAATCCACTCCCCCGCGAGACCCAGCTCAAGATCAACAAGCGTAACCAGCTTAAGCGCGATCGGGAAAATGGGCTGAAGCGGGTAGAGTTAAAGGTGGAGGCCGAGTTGCTGGAGCGCCTGAACCAACTTGCGTTACAACAGAACATCAGCCGAGCCGAGCTGATCCAATCTATCCTGAAACAACAGATTGAGTCCGCCTTTGCGGTGGACATTGCAGTCTGAGCGTTGAGCATTAACACCAAATACGGGTAACTAAACACTATGGCAAGTGTAGGTCTGTTTTTTGGCAGCGATACCGGTAACACCGAAGCTGTCGCCAAGATGATCCAGAAAGAGCTGGGCAAAAACCTGATTGAAGTCCGTGACATCGCCAAGAGCAGCAAGGCCGACATCGAGAGCTTTGATCTGCTGATGTTCGGCATCCCGACTTGGTACTACGGCGAAGCCCAGGCCGACTGGGACGACTTCTTCCCCGATCTGGGCGAAATCGACTTCACCAACAAGCTGGTCGCCATCTTCGGTTGCGGTGATCAGGAAGACTATTCCGAGTACTTCCTCGACGCCATGGGCACCCTGCGCGACATCGTCGAAGCAAAAGGCGCCATCATCATCGGTCACTGGCCGACTGCCGGCTACGAGTTCGAAGCCTCCAAGGCACTGGTCGATGACAAGCACTTTGTCGGTCTGGGTATCGATGAAGATCGCCAGCCGGAGCTGACCGCCGAGCGCGTCAAGGGCTGGTGCAAGCAGCTGCACGAAGAGATGTGCCTGGGCGAGCTGGAGTAATCCGCTTCCCCTCATACCTCTGACAACAAGGGCCCCGACGGGGCCCTTGTTGTATCTGCAAGTGGCGATGCCTGCCTTTATTCTTCCCTGTTATTCACCTCTGTGCTCCGGTTTGGCTCGCACATAGAGGGTGCGCTTGACCTGCGCCACCAGCTCGCCGCTCTTGTCCTGTACCGTCACCTCGAATTCGGGGAAGTGCTTGTTGCCACCTTCGGTCGCCGCCACGATTTCGGCCAGCTTGCCCTCGGTCAGGTTGAACTCGGCCACCAGCTTGCCCTTGCCCGGCTTGATGTAGTTGATGCTGCCCGCCTTGTCCCAGACGTAGTAGCGATTCTTGAAGTAGCCCATCAGCATCAGCGGATAGATGGGGTCAGTCATGGCAAACATGCTGCCACCAAACTGGGTGCGGTTGGCGTTCTTGTTCCACCAGCGGGATTTGAGGGTCACCCGGCAGTAGCGAAAGTCATCGCTCAGGGTCTCTATCTTGATACCGGCGCCCCAGAAAGGGGGCCAGGCATTGAGTGCGCGGCGCACCCAGGCCGCATTGTCAAAAAGCCAATCCATGGATCTCATCCGACCAGAAATATGAAAGTTACATCTTATCAACATCTGCCATGCCAGCAAGTCGGACGACACGATTGATTATTTCAATCCAACCGGCCATTTATGGCTAAACCCCTTGAATTGCTGGGTTTATTTTTAGGGAGGCTACGACCTATAATGACAGGCCAAGCGAGTTCAAGGTTGCCATTCCTGCGGCAGTCCATCAGAATAACCCCACCTTCGAGAATGCGAATAAGTAGAATATGGCAGACAACAACCAAGCGTTAAAAAAGGCCGGGCTCAAGATCACCTTGCCCCGGGTCAAAATCCTGGAAATCCTGCAACAGCCGGACTGCCAGCACACCAGCGCCGAAGATCTCTATAAACGACTGATCGACCTGGGTGAAGAGATTGGTCTCGCTACCGTCTATCGCGTTCTCAACCAGTTTGATGATGCCGGTATCGTTACCCGTCACCACTTCGAAGGTGGCAAGTCGGTATTCGAGCTGGCCACTCAGGAGCACCACGACCACCTGGTTTGCCTCGACTGCGGCAAGGTGATCGAGTTCTCCGACGAAGTGATCGAACAGCGTCAGCGCGAGATCGCCAAGAAATTCAATATCCGTCTCACCAACCACAGCCTCTACCTCTACGGTCACTGTGCAACAGGTGAGTGCAAGCACGACGAATAAGTCGCCCGCGACTTGCAGATAACGGACAATAAAAAGCCAGCTGATGCTGGCTTTTTTATTGTCCGTGTCCCGTCCTGAATATGGTTTACACCTTTCCCCCCAATAAATGGAGAACCCGATGGGACAAGGTGTGAAACGGACACAGCGCGATTACTCGCTGACTTTTAAACTGGCACTGGTCGAGCAGATTGAAAAAGGCGAGCTCACCTACAAACAGGCTCAGGTGCGTTATGGCATTCAGGGCCGCTCCACTGTTCTGGTATGGTTGCGTAAACATGGTCGGCAAGATTGGAGCCAGGGGGCTTCTGTGCGTGCCGGCAGGAGCATCACCATGCCTGACCCTGACAACCAGACGCCCGAACAGCGCATCAAGGAACTCGAGCAGCAGCTGGCGCTGATGAGTCAGAAGGCCCAGTTCTTTGAGGCCGTCGTCGATGTACTGAAGAATGACTACGGCGCCTCCATCGTAAAAAAGCGACCCGGCAAGTCCTCTCGCAGCGGCAAGTCGAGAGGCTGACCATTGTCAGGGCTTGCCTGTTTCTGGGGATAAGCCGGCAGGCCTACTACAAGCGCAATCGGGTCGCCGACGAGCGCCATGCACAGGGATTGCAGGTGGTGCGCTTCGTGCGTCAGGTTCGACTGCGACAACCTCGGGTGGGCACCCGCAAGCTGCATTATCTGCTGCAGGGTCAGGATGATGGCGGGCTCAAGGTCGGGCGTGACAGGCTGTTTCGGATATTGGCCGAGCACCGTCTGCTGGTGCCGCCCAGGCGGGCGTATCACAAGACTACCCACAGTTTTCACCGTTTCTACCGCCATCCCAACTTGCTCAAGGCGGGGCCAGAGCAGGTCACACCGGTGGCCCCGGAGCAGGTCACACCGGTGGCCCCGGAGCAGGTCTGGGTCGCAGATATCACCTATCTGCCAGCCAGGAGCGGGCCGCTGTACCTGAGTCTGGTGACGGATGCGTACTCACGCAAGATAGTGGGCCATCACGTGCACGAAGGGATGCATGCCGAATCGGTGGCGATGGCGTTCAAGAAAGCACTGAAGCAACGGCGTGGCGGCGGTGAACTCATCCATCACTCGGACCGCGGCGTGCAGTATTGCTCTGTGCTGTATCAGTCATTACATGAACGGTACGGGGTGAAATGCTCGATGACGGATGGGTATGACTGTTATCAGAATGCGTTGGCGGAGCGGGTGAATGGGATTTTGAAAGGAGAGTTATTGTTGCAAAGCCCGCAGGATTTGACGCAAGCGCGGGAAATGGTGCGTGAAGCAGTGGATATTTACAACGCGGAGCGGCCGCATCATGCGTTGAAATACAGAACCCCCGATGTGGTACATAGGGGGTTCTGAGTAGAGAAATGCTAGCTGAAAATGTGTAAACCTATTTCAGGACTAGACACCGGCGCAGGCCGTTGGCAGCACACAGGGCAGGGTCTCCCCTGCCCCATCGGCTTAGCCTTCGACTTTGCCCCAAGAGTCGCGCAGGGCAACGGTGCGGTTGAACACCAGATGCTCCGGGCTGGAGAGCTTGTTGTCGGCGCAGAAGTAACCTTCACGCTCGAACTGGTAAGCCTGCTCCGGCTTGGCGTTCTTCAGGGATGCCTCGACACGGGCACCCTCGATGATCACCAGGGATTCCGGATTCAGGGCGGCTTCGAAGTCATCCTCGGCGCCCGGGTTCGGCACCTTGAACAGACGGTCGTAGAGACGCACTTCCGCTGGCAGGGAGTGAGTGGCGCTGACCCAGTGGATCACTCCTTTCACCTTGCGGCCATCGGCCGGATCCTTGCCCAGAGTCTCGGGATCGTAGGAGCAGTAGATGCAGGTGACCTTGCCATCGGCATCTTTCTCGATGCGCTCGGCCTTGATCACATAGGCATTGCGCAGACGCACTTCCTTGCCCAGCACCAGACGCTTGAACTGCTTGTTCGCCTCTTCTTTGAAGTCCGCTTCGTCGATGAAAATTTCGCGGGTAAAGTTCAGCTCACGGGTACCCATCTCGGCATTGCTCGGGTGGGCCGGGGCAGTCAGCACTTCGTCGGCAGCCAGGTTTTCGATGACCACTTTCACCGGATGCAACACGGCCATAGCGCGCGGGGCATGCTCGTTGAGGTCTTCACGGATGCAGGCTTCCAGCATGCTCATCTCGACGATGTTGTCCTGCTTGGTCACGCCGATGCGCTTGCAGAACTCGCGGATGGAGGCCGGAGTGTAGCCGCGACGACGCAGACCGGAGACGGTCAGCATGCGCGGGTCATCCCAACCATCGACGTGCTTCTCGGTCACCAGCAGGTTCAGCTTGCGCTTGGACATGACGGTGTATTCGAGATTCAGACGAGAGAACTCGTACTGACGGGGGTGGCAGTCGATGGTGATGTTGTCCAGCACCCAGTCGTACAGACGACGGTTGTCCTGGAACTCCAGAGTACAGATGGAGTGGGTGATCCCTTCCAGCGCGTCCGAAATGCAGTGGGTGAAGTCATACATCGGGTAGATGCACCACTTGTCACCGGTCTGGTGGTGGTGGGCAAATTTGATGCGGTAGATAACCGGATCACGCATCACCATGAAGGGGGATGCCATGTCGATCTTGGCGCGCAGGCAGGCAGTGCCTTCGGCGAACTCGCCGTTCTTCATCTTGGCAAACAGCGCCAGGTTCTCTTCCACGCTGCGATCGCGGAACGGGCTGTTCTTGCCGGCTTCAGTCAGGGTGCCACGGTACTCGCGCATCTGCTCGGGCGTCAGCTCGTCCACATAGGCCAGACCCTTTTCAATCAGCTCGATGGCGTAGCCGTGTAGCTTGTCGAAATAGTCGGAGGAGTAGCAGATCTCGCCGTTCCACTGGAAGCCGAGCCACTGTACGTCCTGCTTGATGGACTCTACGTACTCGATATCTTCCTTCACCGGGTTGGTGTCATCGAAACGCAGGTTGCACTGGCCCTGATAGTCGCGGGCGATGCCGAAGTTCAGGCAGATGGACTTGGCGTGGCCGATATGGAGATAACCGTTCGGCTCGGGCGGAAAACGGGTATGCACGCTGCTGTGCTTACCGCTGGCCAGATCTTCATCAATGATCTGACGAATAAAGTTAGTTGGGCTGTTCGCCTGACTCATGGCTCACCTCAAAAAAGCGTCACTGGCGGAAGTTGTGCCGGCTGGCACCCTCATCCCCCCGCCGTCAAGCCGGGTATGATCCCTTATTACGGGCGCTGTCTCAACCTGAATTTGGCACTTCCGGGCCATTTCCCGGCCATTGCGCCGCTAAAAACGGCGTGGCTTGGCACATTGCACCCCAAATGCATAAAAAAACCCCGCACGAGGCGGGGCTGAAAGTGATGAAAAACACAAAACAGACAATTACACACAACAAAGGCTCACACGCACAGTCAACCTTTCCCAAACCCGATGCGCCATCGCCCTTGGGAAAGGCGGGTCTTGCGACCCACCTCATGTTAACGGTTGACTGCTATCAGTTCAGTTCGGTGACGCGGCTGGTGCGTTTGCCATCGAAGCTGGTGGTACGCAGGTAGACCTTGCCGTTCACGCTCGGCTTGGCCGCGGCGTCATAGGCACTCCAGTTGGTACCGTCCAGGCTGTACTGGATGGGCAGACCCGGCAGATCCACGTTCGCTTCCAGCACACCGTTCACTACCTTGGCACCCGGTACGGAGAGGCGGTATTCAACACCGGCCTGATCCAGTTTCGGCAGCACGCGCTGACCCAGTACGTTGGCAAACTGGTTCCACTCTTTGTTGAGGGTGGCCTTGTTGACATGCTTGGTCTCGCCGGAGAACTCGCGGTTCTTCACGTAATCCAGCTCGAAGCCGCCTTTGTGCCAGGCACGCTCGGCCACGGAGAAAATACGCGGGTAGACCATGTACTCGTACTGAGCATCGGTACGCACGGTTTCACTCCACTGCTGACCGGAGATCCCCTTGAACTTGACCGGATCCTGGTCACCCTTGGCCACGAAGGCGTTGCCGTCGCGGTCAACCGAGGTTTCGGCGTTCTGCGGCAGGTTTTCCGGGGCGAAGGCGAACACCTTGCGAGTGTCGTTGAAACGGGTTGCCCAGTAGTAGCCACGCTCGGCCGGGTGTACTTCGTTCGGGAAGTCGAAGTAGAGGTAATCCGGGTTGGACAGCACCACTTGGTAACCCTTGTGGGCCCACTTCATCGCTTCGTTGAAGCCACCCCAGTAGAGGGTTTCCCAGAAGTTGACACGGGTGTTGTCGGTGGCGAAGTCCTTGGCACCGCTGGCGTACTTCAGACCATCTTCCCACGCCTGCAGGGTAGAGAAGCCGCGGTCTTTGACCATCTGGCCCACTTCCTTGGCGAAGTAAACCGGCAGCTCGCCCACTTCCTTGATCTTGCCTTCGTCGATCATCTTCTGGCACATCGGGGACTTGCCAAACGGCTTGTCCTGCTTGCTGGAGTCGACGTTGCCTTTCCAGGCGACCAGCTCTTCTTTCTTGGTGACGGCCGGATCCTGATAGCCACCGCCCTGCATGATGTTCTTAGCCTCATCACCACCGTAGTGCCATGCGGTCAGTGGCTGACCGGCGGCCTGGTGCATGTGGGCAACTTCATCCATTACCTTGGCCACGAAGGTGGCAGCACCCGGCTGGCAAGGGTTGATGAAGGACATCTTGTCGTAGAACTGGACCGAGGTGACGTTGGAGGTGTCAGCCGGGTCAGTCAGACGGAACTGGTTGGCTTCCGCTTCTTTGCCTTCCGCCATCAGACGCTTATAGCGCGCTTCCATGGAGACCACGGCAGCACGAGCGTGGGCCGGCATGTTGATCTCGGGGATCACGGTCACACCGCGGGCCTTGGCATAACGCACCAGATCCACGTAGTCAGACTTGCTGTAGAAACCAGAACCCTGGTTGTCGCTGGTCGGGCCGGAACCCAGTTGCGGCATCAGGCACTTGGTTTCGGACTCGTCGTGGCAACGCTGGCTACCGACCTGAGTCAGCTCCGGCAGACCCGGGATCTCCAGACGCCAGCCTTCATCGTTGGTCAGGCCAAGGTGCAGCACGTTGAGCTTCATGGCAGACATCTGGTCAACCAGCTTCTTCATGGTATCCAGACTGCGGAAGTGGCGGGCCACGTCGGTCTGCATGCCACGGTATTCAAAGCGCGGCGCATCCTCGACGGTCATCGGGCTCACCAGCTTGTCATCAACACCCAGCAGGGAGATCAGGGATTGTGCCCCCCAGAATGCCCCGTCGATGTCGCGACCCTGGATCACGGTGCCCTTCTGACCGATGGTCATGTCATAGCCTTCAGCCTGCTTGAGCTTGCTGCCGAGCTTGATGGTGACCGGGTAGCCGGTGTCGGAGAGGGTAACACCCAGCTTGGTCAGTTGAGCCTTCAAGGCCTCGGCGCGATCGCTCGGCAAGTCCAGGGCATTGAGTTTGATGGTAGAGAAGTCAACCTGCGGGCCAGCTTTGACTACCTGCTTCATCGGGGTCGGCAGGATCTGGTTGTCAATCTTGCCAGCCGGCAGCAGGGTGCTGGTCTGGTTGGCCGCGAAGCGGGTCTCGCTGTTCATCAGGATGTTCTTGTCATCCTTGGTGCGCTTCCAGCCATCGGCCGGCATCGGCTTCTCGTAGGTGCTGGCATCATTGATGTTGCTCATGCTGGCCAGTACTTTCGGCTCGGCACCTTCGCTGGCGACATACCAGTTCGGCATGATGTCAGATTCGAACAGTACCCAGTATTCCACCACCAACGGCACTTCGACCGTGGCATCCTTGGCAAAGCCCTGGAACTTCTCGGTTGGCGTCAAACGATAGAGATCGCCGGTCAGGTGAGTGATGGTGAACTGGTCGTTATCCACACGCTGGATACGACGGATGGAGGAGACGTAGATGCTCCAGTCTTTGGAGGTCACGTCCGCACCGGTATTGGTCAGGTGCAGCTTGGCAACGCCACAGCTCGCCCACTCGGAACCCAGCGCCTGGCAATCGAGGCCGGCACCGGCACCGTCGTTGGTGACCACTTCATACTTGACCACCAGGTTGTTGGCGAGGGAGTCGACCACGGCCTGCTTGGCGGCATCGGCTGCCTGGACCTGGCTGACAAAAACGGTAGACATGGCAATGGCTAACAGAGAATGTTTCAAGTTCATAACTGCTGCTCTCATTTGAAGTAAAGGTTGGATTTTCTTGGCTTTTTTATATGGGGCCCCTGAGCGGGGCCCTTAGTTATGTCAACAATGGACTTAGACTTGAGGTGAGCGAGTCGCTCGATTAACGCAGGGCTTTCATCTCACCGGCGATGATTTCGGCCAATGGGCCCAGAATCACCTGCAGGTTCTGCTCACCGAGTTTGACCACACCGGCCGCACCCAGGGCTTTCAGCTTGCGCTCATCGACGATGCTGCGGTCTTTCAAAGTCAGACGCAGACGGGTGATGCAGGCATCGATGGAGACCAGGTTCTCTTGACCACCCAGTACTTCCAGGTATTGCTTGGCCAGCTCGGTACGGTTGGTAGATTGAGCGGCAGCCGGAGCACTATCTTCGTCATCTTCACGACCCGGGGTTTTCAGGTTCAGCTTGGCAATCACTACGCGGAACACGGTGTAGTAGAGGCCGAAGAAGACCAGACCCTGAGGGATCAGCATGTACCAGTTGGTCGCCAGCGGGTTACGGCTGGAGAGCACCATATCCACCAGACCGGCACTGAAACCGAAACCGGCCATCCACTGCATGGAGGCAGCGATGAACACGGAGATACCGGTCAGTACGGCGTGGATGACATACAGTACCGGTGCCACGAACATGAAGGAGAACTCGAGCGGCTCGGTTACACCAGTGAAGAAGGAGGCAAAGGCAGCTGCGATCATGATGGAGGCAACTTTCTCTTTGTTCTCTTTCTTGGCGGAGTGGTAGATGGCCAGCGCGGCACCCGGCAGACCGAACATCATGATGGGGAAGAAGCCAGCCTGGTACATACCGACCACGCCTTTCACCTGATCCAGGCTCTTGCCAGCGGCCAGAGCGGCATCGATGGTAGCCTGACCACCCAGGAAGTTCGGGATGTCGTTGATACCGGCCACGTTGAACCAGAACACGGAGTTCAGGGCGTGGTGCAGACCGATCGGGATCAGCAGACGGTTGAAGAAGGCATAGATACCGGCACCGGTAGAGCCAAGGCTCACGATGGACTCACCGAAGGAGACCAGACCACCGTAGATTGCCGGCCATACGGCCATCAGGATGAAGGATACGACGATCATCACCACGGAGGTTACGATCGGTACCAGACGACGACCGGAGAAGAAGGAGAGTGCCTTGTGCAGCTCGACGCTGCTGAAGCGGTTGTACAGCTCAGCGGCGATAACACCACACAGGATACCCACGAACTGGTTGCTGATCTTGGCAAACGCGGCAGGAACCTGCTCCACCGGGATGCTCTTGATCTGGGCCACAGCGCCCGGGCTCAGCAGGGTGGTAACGACCAGGAAGCCGACCAGACCTGCCAGAGCAGCAGAACCGTCTTTATCCTTGGACATACCGTAGGCGACACCGACTGCGAACAGTACGGACATGTTATCGATAATGGCTGCGCCCGCTTTAATCAGGAAGGCAGCCAGCGCACTGTCACCACCCCAACCATTCGGGTCAATCCAGTAGCCAACCCCCATCAGGATCGCTGCGGCAGGCAATACCGCTACCGGCACCATCAGGGCACGGCCGATCTTTTGCAAATAACCGAGAATGTTCACGGTTCCTCTCCTTAGTTAATGTTTTTCTAGAAATTAAGTGCTTATCACGTTTGACGCATAAGCCATCAAGGCTTGATTGGCAGTCTAGGGCTTTTATTTCGCTGCGCAAATTAATAAACCGATAATCGTGATCATTATCACCCAAACAAGATAAAGGTGATGGATAGATGTGGCTTAGTTCGCAATCTTTATTTACGCTATAAAACAACTTGAATCCGTCTTAGCCAATTGCCACCGCCAAACCGGTCGCAACCCGACACAGAGGTATCCCATATGCGCCTGATCCCGTTGAAATCTGCCAGCCAAGTAGGCCTGTGGTCTGCTCGTTACATCGTTGACCGCATCAACGCGTTCAAGCCGACCAGCGATCGCCCTTTCGTACTGGGCCTGCCCACCGGTGGCACCCCGCTCAACACCTACAAGCGCCTGATCGAGTTGCACAAAGCCGGTGAAGTGAGCTTCCAGAACGTGGTCACCTTCAACATGGACGAGTACGTCGGCCTGCCGGAAGATCACCCGGAGAGCTACCACAGCTTCATGCACAACAACTTCTTCAGTCACATCGACATTCGTCCCGAGAACATCAACATCCTCAACGGCAATGCCGAGGATCTGGTGGCCGAGTGCAAGCGCTATGAAGACAAGATCAAGTCCTACGGCAAGATCCACCTGTTCATGGGTGGCGTGGGTAACGACGGCCACATCGCGTTCAACGAACCGGCCTCTTCCCTCTCCTCCCGCACCCGGGTCAAGACCCTGACCGAAGATACCCGTATCGCCAACTCCCGCTTCTTCGGCGGCGACATGGAGCAGGTGCCCAAGCTGGCCCTGACCGTGGGTGTCGGCACCCTGATGGATGCGGAAGAGATCATGATCCTGGTCACCGGTCACGGCAAGGCACTGGCCCTGCAGGCCGCCGTGGAAGGCAGCGTCAACCACATGTGGACCATCTCCACCCTGCAACTGCATCCTAAGGGAATGATGGTGTGCGACGAGCCCTCCACCATGGAGCTCAAGGTCAAGACCGTTCGCTACTTCCAGCAGCTGGAAGCCGCCAACATCGGCCGTCTGTAAGGAGTCGTCATGTACGCATTGACCAACTGCACCCTCTACACCGGCAGCTGCGTGCTGACCGGCTACGGGGTGCTTATCGAGGGCGACAAGATTGTCGCCATCTCTCACCTGGCCGAACTGCCTGCGGGTATCGAGCAGATTGACCTCAAAGGCGCCAACCTGACCGCCGGTTTTATCGATGTGCAGCTCAACGGCTGTGGCGGGGTAATGTTCAACACCGAGATCACGGTCGAGACCCTGGCAACCATGCAGGCGGCCAACCTCAAATCCGGTACCACCAGCTTCCTGCCGACCCTGATCACCAGTCCGGATGCGGACATGAAGCAGGCCGTTGCGGTGACCCGTGACTACATGGCTGCACACCCCAACGAGGTGCTGGGCGTCCATCTGGAAGGGCCTTACACCAACCTCAAGCGCAAGGGGATCCACCCTGCCGCGCAAATTCGCCAGCCAGCAGACGAGATGATCGACTTCTTCTGCGCCAACGCGGATGCCATCACCAAAATCACCCTGGCTCCGGAGCGCAACGAGCCGGCCCATATCCGCCGTCTGGTGGAAGCGGGCATTCTGGTCTCGGCCGGTCACACTGCCGCCAGTTACGATCAGGCCATGGCCGGGTTCGATAACGGTATTCGCTTTGCGACCCACCTCTACAACGCCATGACCCCGACCCTCAACGGTCGCGAGCCGGGCGTCGTGGGCGCCATCTATGATCGCAAGGATGTCTACGCGGGCATCATCGTCGATGGCCACCATGTGCACTGGGCCAACGTGCGTCTGGCTCACAAGGCGCTGGGGGAGCGACTGGTGCTGGTCACCGATGCCACCGCAGCAGCCGGAGCGCCGGAAGGCTTTGAGAAATTTGATTTTTGTGGCACCACCGTCTTTTTACGCGATGGTCAGTGTGTCGACGAGAATGGTACACTCGGCGGTTCCTCCCTCACCATGATTGAGGGGGTGGAAAATCTGGTCAAGCAGGTCGGATTACCGCTCGATGAAGCACTGAGAATGGCCAGCCTCTACCCCGCTCGCGCCATTGGATGGGACTCACGTCTCGGTAGTATCCAGGTCGGTAAAGTAGCCAACCTCACTGTCTTCGATCAGGACTTCACGGTCCGTGGGACCGTGGTTAACGGACACTACACACAACAGTGACATCATGACTGGCGGACAAATAGCAAACGTAGATCTTATCAAGCAGGTCAACAGTGCAGCCGTGTATCGGCTCATCGACCTGCAAGGCCCCATCTCCCGGGTCAAGATTGCCGAGTTGAGTCAGCTGGCCCCGGCCAGCGTGACCAAAATAACCCGGCAACTGATCGAGCATGGCCTGATCAAGGAGACCTCTCCGCAAGCCTCAACCGGCGGGCGGCGTGCCATCTCCCTGACCACCATCAAACATCGCTTTCAGTTTGTCTCTGCCAAGCTGGGCCGCGGCTACCTGCAACTGAGTCTCTATGACCTCGATGGCAAGGAGCTCGACCAGCACGTCATTCAGGTGACCGAGATCGACCAGCAACCCGTGGTCGACATGCTGCTGCGGGAGATTGGCGCCTTTATCGATGCCAACCGCGAACGCTGTCGCAACCTCATCAGCATCGCGCTGACCATGCCGGGTCTGGTCAACCCGGAATCCGGTATGGTCATCTACACCCCCAAGTACCAGATCCGCAATCTGGGACTGGCGAAGCTGCTTGAGAACCACTTCAACCTCCCCTGCTACGTGGGCAACGACACCCGCTCGCTGGCACTGGCCGAACACTTCTTCGGCGAGTCCCGCGACTGCATGGACTCCATTCTGGTGAGTGTTCACCAGGGGACGGGCTCGGGGATCATCACCAAGGGTCAGGTGTTCCTCGGTCAGAACCGCAACGTCGGCGAGATCGGCCATATCCAGGTCGAACCGCTCGGCAAGCGTTGCCACTGCGGCAACTTCGGCTGCCTCGAGACCATCGCCTCCAACGAAGCGATCATCGACAAGGTGAAGGAGCTCATCAGCCGCGGTCACCAGAGCGCGCTGCAAGAGAAGCACATCACCATTCAGGAGGTGTGCAAGGCGGCGCTGGCGGGCGATGAACTGGCCCGCAGCGTGATCGAGAACGTGGGTGAGCATCTGGGACGGGCGGTGGCCATCACGGTCAACCTGTTCAACCCGCAGAAGGTGCTGATCGCCGGTGAAATCACCGCCGCCGAAGAGATCCTCTTCCCGGCTATCCGTCGCTGTGTCGAGCATCAATCCCTGCCGAGCTTCCACCGTGGCCTGCCCATTGTGAAAGCCCGCTTCCAGAACCAGCCGACCTATGGCGGCTTTGCACTGGTCAAGCGCGCTCTGCTGGAGGGGGATCTGCTGCAGATCATCATGGAGCAGAAGTAAGGCTCTGATCTTGCGAGATAACAAAACGGCAGCCAGTGGCTGCCGTTTTCTATTGTGTGCTTGCTGGCGGTTTATCCCGCCCGACATGGCTTGAACAGATCCAGCTTGTTGTCGTAAACACGGGTCTGTACATCCATGATCCCCAGCATGGAGTGGAACAGGTTATCGTGGGAGAAGCGCTGACTGCTCGCCTCCGCTGCCAGGCAACCCATATCAAGCTGGCGATCAGCCTGTAACTGAGGCGAGAACCAGGTCAGCAGCGGCACCCGGGTCTGATCATCCGGCGCAAACTTGTATGGCGTGCCGTGCAGATAGAGCCCCATGGCCCCGAGGGATTCACCGTGATCGGAGAGATAGACCAGTCCCACATCGTACTGGCTCTCCAGCGACTTGAGCTTGTCGATCAGTTGCCCCACCACCTTGTCGGTGTAGCGGATGGTGTTGTCATAGGTGTTGACCAGCTCTTCGTTGCTGCAGTTTTCGATGTCGCTGCGCGGGCAGTCCGGCATAAAGGCGCGCTCGCTGGCAGGGTAACGACGGAAATAGGTCGGGCCATGGCTGCCCATCAGATGAAAGGCCACCAGCTTGTTGCCCTTCATGCCTGCAATCTGTTGATCCAGCCCCTCCAGCAGCACCTCGTCATAGCAAGACTCCCCCTGACAGAGCGCAGGATAGGATTTGGGAAGGATCTCGATGGTCGGCACATTGCGGCACACCCCTTTGCAGCCGCCATCGTTCTCTTTCCACAACACCGAGACTCCGGCATGTTGCAGCACATCGAGCAGGCCGTCACGGGAGCTGGCAAGCTGGTCATCGTAGCCACGGCGCGTGAGGTTGGAGAACATGCAGGGCACCGACACCGCAGTAGCCGTACCGCAGGAGCGCACATCCCTGAACGACACCACTCCCTGCTCTTTGGCCGTAAAGCTGTTGGTAGCCTTGCCATACCCGTTAAGGGAGTAGTTCTGGCTGCGCGCCGTCTCCCCCACCACCAGGAACATCAAAGTCGGCTTGCTTCCCCGTGCCACCACCCTGGCATCGGTCCCCAAATGCTGGTAGGGGATCGGCGTGGCAAACAGCACATCCCGCCCATATTTGTAGAGGCCGTGCACATAGTTGGCGGGCACAATCTCTTTGGCCAGCGACTTGTTGTTGCGCCCGACCGAGGCGTAATCCTGATAGTAAAGTGACGCGACGCCTCCGATAAACAGCAGAGAGATAGCCAGTGTACTAGCCCGCCACGCCAACCCCTGATACCAGCGAGCCGGATAGCGGATCCGCAGTGACCAGAGCACCAGAACAGGCAACAGCCCGGTCAGTAGAAACCAGAGCGCAACCGAGCCATTCAAATAGGCCCCCGCCTCACCACTGTTGGTCTCCACTATGTTCTGGATCATGCCTGCATCAAAGATGACGCCGTATTTGAGCATGGCGTAGCTTACGATGGAGCCAGTCAGAATGAGCACGGTAAAAAAGGGCTTGAGCACAAACCGGAACGTGAAGGGAATAAATACGGCATTGAGCGCCGCGATCAGCACCAGCGGGATCGAGATGGCAAATCCGGCTTTGACATGAGTCAGGGTGCTAAGCACCGTATAGAAATGCAAAAAGATTGGCCAGTTCAGTACCAGGGCGAAAAAGAGCACCAGCAACAGATTGGTCTGCAGTACACCGAGAGTTACACGCATAAACAACTCCTACATACCGGCCTGCAGTGCAGCGGGCCGGCCAAGCCAACAAAAACGACGGGGCCAGCGTAGGAAGTAAAACTTAAGCGCGAATTAAGAGTAGAAGCACGGCGCTCGTGCGCCCCATCACAGCACGGGGCGCTCCGCTGCCCCGAAATGGATTTTTAGTTGTCTATCCATCGGATTTTGCTAGCTTGTTGAGTAGGCATTCACGAAATGCAGGTTAACCGATGGCACTGATCCAAGCCTCGATAGAGCAATTGAGAGTAGGCCACTATATCCATCTCCCCACGGGATGGACCAACCACCCGTTTATGTTCAATACCTTCAAGATCAAGGATCAGCAGCAACTCGACATTCTCCGTCATCTTGATCTCACCCTGCTGATGGTCGACCCCGACAAGAGCGATCTGCCCATCGAGCCGCTGCTGCGCGGCGATATCCCGGATGCCGGGCCTGATCTTGATGAACTGGAAGAGCTGATTGCCTCGGGCCCGCCCCCCTTTGACGAGAAAGCCTTTCGCCGCTCCATGCGCGCCGCTGACAAAGCCTTTGGCCAGTCCATGAGCGAGCTGCGTGATGCACTCGGGGCGCTGAACCTCAAACCGGATGAGGGACTGGCCAACACCGCCCAGATCGTCCGCAATGCCGCCTTCACCCTCAGTCAGCATGAAGGGCCTCTCGGGCTCCACCTTATTCGCAGCCCCCACACCGATATCCTGCTACAACACAGCCTCAACGTGGCTTTCATTGCCATGCTGATGGCACGCGAATTGGGGATGAATCCCATCGAACTGGAGGAGGCCGGGCTTGCGGGACTTATCCACGACATCGGCGAGCTGAAAATCCCGAGCCAGATCACCCAGAAGCGCGGGGATCTCAGCAAGGCCGAGCAGAACTTCCTCAATATGCATCCCCAGTACGGGCTGGAGATGCTGACCCAGCTCAACGCCTTTGAACCGAAAATCCGTCAGGTCGCCCATCTGCACCACGAGCGGCTCGATGGCAGCGGTTATCCGCAGGGGATCAAGGGCGGGGAGATCCCGCCGCTGGCGCGGTTGATCGGGCTGGTCGACTTCTACGACGAGCTGCTCCATCCCCGCAACAGCGGCAACCCGGCCGCGCCGAGTCAGGCCATAAGCCAGCTCTACAAGTTATCCCAGAAGAAGTTCGACCAGAATCTGGTCAAGTTGCTGGTCAAGGTGCTGGGGGTCTATCCGCCGGGATCACTGGTGAAACTCTCCGACGAGAGCATCGCGCTGGTGCTCTCTACCGAACCCACCATGCCCCTCAAGCCGAAGATCCTGCCCTATATCAAGGCCCAGCGGCCGGAAGCCGTCGCCATGATCGATCTGCGGGAAGATGAACGCACCATCACTGCCTTTATCAAACAGGAAGAGCTGGATGAGGGACAACGGCAGTTCTTCAACCTGACCCGCCGCTTCTGCTACTACTTTGCATTCTGAGTTATCCCCAGAAGCTGGGGATAACTCATTGGACAAACCGGAATAATTGCTCAAACTCCCATCAGAAGGTTGCCAACTGACCATGTATAAAAAACGCCCAGCCAAGGGGCCGGGCGGAGCATGCCACCTCCGTGTGGCGTATCCAGCGGATACATTCATGCTCCATCCATCAATATCAACCCGCTGCCGCTTACACAAATATCAATTTAACATGCTGATTTAATATGGTTTTATCAACTTGTTCTGGCAAACTGACGGCCCGTTGCAGCCCTTTTGGCCAACAGAACAAGATCCTGATCACACTTATTCACGGGCTGATTATTTTTTCGCCCGACTTATGAGGAACGTTTTTTATGCAGTTGGTCCTCTCCTTGCTGCAACAGATGAGCGTCAGCCTGGTGATCGCCTATCTCTTCTCGAAAAGCCCGCTGCTGCGCCCGCTCGCCAACTATTCGGTGAGGCTGCCTCACAAGATACTGATATACATCATATTTTCCAGCTTTTGCATCCTGGGCACCTATGTGGGCC
>NZ_CAWNZT010000183.1:0-6934 GCF_963878965.1 Aeromonas sp. HMWF015
AAAAAGGTATTATTGGTCTTGCTGTTATGGCATCGTTCTTTTCACTCAGTGCGGCAGCTGGGACAGATGTGACCAAAGATGGGTCAGTTAATTTATCTATTGCTGCAGAGCGATATGATCAACCCACACTGTCTGTCGGTTTAAACAGCCCGACACTGGGTGTGTATTATGATTTTGCTGAAGAGAAGTTCAAAACCGTTCAAGGCCAGGGCCTGAATGTTAAATTGCACAATCCCTCCGCCTCGTTCGATTCATTAAAGTTGAAAGTGGCAAGTTGGTCTCAGAATGGTCATAAGCTTAAATTGGGAAGTGATTTTGTACCTTACGACTTTTATCTGGGCACCTACGCAGGCTCTGCTGGTACCTATAAGGTGCCACAGGCTGCAGATCAAAACGCACCATTTACTGGGATGGTTAATGCTCTTACTGATGCAGAGTTGGGTGCGGCAGGTTTGGGGGACTTTATTGGTGTGGTAGGTGGCGCCCAAGTTGATATTAATGCCACCACTATGATTTCTTTAGAGTCAACTGCTGCAGCGACTCAAGAAGGGCTTTATACTGACACCGCAAAACTGTTTGTGCAGACCACGTGGGCTAACTACGGATCTTAAATATAGGTTGTTAATACTCTTTAAAAAGTCACAAAGGCAAGACGTAAGTCTTGCCTTTTAAGAATGCGCCTCTTGCAAATTTAAACATCCAGTGTTGCTATAGATATGCATCATTATTTTAGTGAGCATTTTTATTGAACTGAATATGGTATTAATTGTCCCTCAAAGGTGAATATATGCGAATGCTGTTATTAATGATGTTTTTCATTTCATTCTACAGTGATGCTATCACTCTTCGAGGGCAGTATTCATTGATGACTGACAGTGGTGCCATTGTCCCTGTGGAGAATAATGATGATGAACATGCATTGGTCGAGGTCGTAGTTAAAGAAATAGCATCCCCAGAAACAAACAAAGAAATAAAAATGCAAGGTGGGGAATTGCTTTTTACGCCATCGAAACAAATCATCAGAAAGAAAAGTAAAGCAAATTTCAAATTTTCTTTTAACGGAGAAAGAGGCGCTCAAGAGCGTTATTTTAGCGTGGCTTTTTTGCAGACGCCGACCAGTGGTTTGACGCGTAAAGAGGCGGCTCAAGAAAAAACAGAAGGAAGTATTAGGGCATCGATTGGTGTTGGATATGTACTTGTGCTTCCGCCCAAAAATCCGGTGCAGCAATATCTATTGAATAGAAAAGGGATCACTAATGTTGGCAATGTCACACTGCGTGTTCGGGCATATGGGAAAAATGAAAAGGGTGATGATATTTCATTTGTAATGCCTTTACTTCCAGATAAAACAATCTCATTGAAAAAGTTTAGTCATAAAAGTGAGATATTGGGGCGCGTCGAAGGGGTGAGAGACGAGAAATTTACCCTACAGGCCGAGTGAGTGCGTATGTTCCGTATTGTTGTTGCATTTTTTCTTACTTCGCAATTCGTTTTTGCTGGTATCTCCTCCTCATCTATCCTTTCCGAGGATGCTATTTCTTTTTTACAGGATGGTATCGAGCTGCCAGTTCAGCTCTCAATAGAGTCTAATGCAAGGGGGGGGGATAGCTATGAACCAAACGGAACTGTTCTGGTAAGGTCGCTCAGCAATGGAAGCGTTTTGATATCAGATTTTCGGTTTGATAAGAAATACCAACACACACTCTCTAAAAAGCTAATTCAAGAGTTAAATAAGGACCCGGTTGTACTTGTTAATACGCTTCGTGTTGAGGTGGGAGCCGGTTCAGCCATCACCTTGGACCTTGACGAAATGATGGTGATGATGACTGTTTCTCCTCAAGACTTTGGAGAGGAAGAGCAGGCACCTTCTTATGCCAAACCAACATCGATGAACAATGAAGCAAGTATGCTTACCAATTATAACGTGAATGCATACGCATCTGGTAAAACTATTGGTGATTTATCAAATTACAATCTTTCCTCCTCATTTAATAGCGTGCTTTCCTATGAGGAGAATTACGTTGAAATCTCTAACTTCTCTTCATTTTCGTCTGGCGCCTCGGCGATGCATGAGTTAGACCGTTTGGTATTTGCTCGTGACCAAAATGGGTTGCGTATTGAAGCGGGGCAGGATACATCCGCACCACAACGCATTGGCACTATCAGTAACTTTTCTGTTGAAAAGTTGTACTATGCATCAATCACTAACTCTGCTGATTCTATTTTGATGCGAAACTCGGCGAGCTCTTTGATCCCGATGATCGTGATGATGCCGGCGGCAGGTGAAGTGCGTGTATATAAGAATGACCGATTAATTTATCAATCAGCACTCAATATGGGCCGTCACACTCTGGATACAACATCCTTCCCCTATGGTGTGTACGAAGTGAGCGTCGACACCATCATTGGCGGTCAAGTGCGTGACACACGTAGATATCGTGTTAACAAGCCTACAAATGGGCGGGGCGGTGAGCAATGGGTATGGCAATTGTGGGCTGGTCAAGCCCAATACGATGCACTCCCTGCCTTGGATGAAGCCACTGATGAGAGTGATTTTAGCTCTTATCCTGAACCTCAGAAGGCACGCGCTCCTGTTGGCGGTGTGAATGTGGCATCCAGTATTGGGGAAGTCACGTGGGATGCCAACCTGTACCACAGTCCGACCTCATGGGTCGCAGAGATGGGGAGCCGTTGGCAACCTACAGAGTGGCTATCACTGGAAGGGCAGTTCATGAAAAGTTCTCAAGGCGGTAAACGGGCATTTTATCAAGCTGCGTTGTCCTCTTCCTGGGGACCAAGTTTGGTGCTTACCTCTGAGCGCGGCCAGTATGATAAGGATGAGTATGAACAGAGCAATCCGTATGGTACAGACCAGGCACAATTACAGCTCCCGTTGCCTGAAGCGTTATTTGGCGGAAGTTTGGTTTTGGGATACAACATTGACAGAGAGTACAACGAGCACTCTTGGAATATCGATTATAACCAGTCATTGCTAGACAATGACTGGTTATCCCTGTCGCTTGATACCGGTATGGATAAGACCATCGGTGAACAAGGCACAACGAACTACTATGTCTCATTAAATGCCTCTCTCCCCCTAGGGGCAAATGTGGATATGGGCGTCTCGGAGCAAAATGGCGTGCGAACAGCCTCGGTGTCAGCAGGAATGGAGTTGGATGGTTTTTTTAACTATGTTTCCATCGATGCGCAAGGGGAATTAGTGCAGCAACATATTGAGTCTCCTTCGACTACTTTACAGACGAATTATGACAGCAACTACGCCAGCGGTTCTACTGCGATAAGCCTGACACAAAATAGTGTCAATTTGTCCAATTCAACATCAGGGTTGGTGGCATTTAACAAACATGGCGTGGCGCCCGGGAAGAGTGGGGGGCAATCTGGGTTTATGGTGATTATGCCGGACAAACTTGAGGATGGTGAACTGGAACTGCTTGTTGATAACACAGCCGTGCCATTGCATGCGGGAAACAATTTTGTGTCTGCAGTCCCTTACGAGGAGCACAACGTGATGGTGCAGGTTGGCAGTGATGCACACGCCTCCTATGACATTTTCACGGAAGATGACAGTTACACCCTTTACCCGGGCAATGTGCCGACATTGAAGCCCACAGTGAAACAAATGGTGACTGTATTTGGGCGATTGGTAGATGAGTCTGGCGCTGCTATTGCCAATGCCTCCGTTAAAAATCACATCGGCGAAACAATTACCGATGAACAAGGTGGCTTTTCGATTGACGTAGATGCTGCCATTCCCGAGGTGCAGGTTTCTTCGGACAAGACAGGTGAGTTTAAAGTTGCCATGACTATTGAGCATGCATCAGGGGGCATTGTGCGCCTGAAGGATGTTGTGTGGTCTCCTCATAAATCAGATGTCTATATTGTCAACCCATTGTTCTAATAATGCTAATGGACTTCATGCTGTGATGAATATGCTAAAAACAACATTGATTTTCTTGTTCATGTTGGCTGGCCAAGTGCAAGCGGTGTTCGCTGTCCCTTTGACAGATGTGACCCCTATCATGCCGGTGGTACCTATCCAGAAGACTGTTCGTAGTCAGCTTGGGGTCATGTTGTTTTCTGATGAGGTGATGGGAACGCGCTACGTGACGACGCTCGACAGGTCGGGCGGGCGAGTGACCAAGTCATGGCCACAGGCGATTTTTGGTGTTGAGCGTCTGTCGCCACAAAACAGGAAACTGGCCGCATGGTTCACACACAAAGAGCAGCCAGAAGTGACTCAGCTTGTCTCCTTGCTGCCCGGTGAGGCTTTTCGCGGTGTCACAGATGTCAGGGGGTCGGAGATCAAGCAGATAAACGGCATGCAGACTCCCGGTGCATTCGTGAATGGGGTATTTACGGAAGCCGCATTTAGTCAATTAAGTGCAATGGGGTTGTCTGGACAGCAGGCATTGCAGTTGGTTGAGCAGTTAGGGGAACATGGTTCTCGCACACTGGAAACAACCGTTGTGAAGCGAGCCTATTTGACTCTGCGAAAAGTACCGGGGCAACAATGCCATCCAGATACCATCAATGGACGTAAAGGGCGAGTCTGCACCGTGCGCCACCTTGAGGGTGCTCATGAAGCCGTATCGGCAGGTGACATTCAGTTTACAGTGCGGGCAGTCAAAGCCCCTGATGGGGTCATGTATCGTGTGGGCTCCACCTGGAGGGGACTACGCGAACCCATGGAGCTGGCTGATTTTCGTGGCGCACAATCTATCGAGATATTCTACCCAAGCAAATCGGGCCCACAGGCAGATACAACAACGGTGCAGCGGCTGGAGGCCGTATTTTTTTCAGCCAGTCGCCAGCGTTTCGGGGATAAATTTGTTATCCCTGTTGGTCGTAAACACGCCGGCAGTGAAGTGGTGAGCAACAGGGCAGGCGTGTTGACAGTAACAGACAGGCCAACCAATAAATTTTATATCACCACGCTAAACCGCTCACGTGAGCAGTCTATTTTTGGTGCTTGGCCGCCCAGTGGGCCTAACGCAGTTGCTTGGTATTTTAATCTCTATCAATCGCCTACCGATGAAGTTGCATCCATTACGGACGTGATACCGGACAACTTGTTCGATGCGCCGACACAACAATCCAGCAAGCTTGCCATCCCCTTTAGCGTATTTGCAGCACAAAAGTTTCAGCAAGACTCGGTGGGTTCTCAGCAATTGCTAACAGCAAACACGGTGATGCAGTCCGGCGCCAAGCGTAGCTATCAGCTTAACGCACGCAAGGTCGGCGGTATTACGTTGTTACCTGCCCTGCAACGCTGCCAGCCCATGGTGGTGAAAGGCGTTCAGGGGCAGTCGTGTGAACTGCGCCGCATCGAAGTCAATGCGCAGACATTATTGAGTAATGATGTCCATTTTAGGTTGTCAGGGCGTATGCCTTATGAATTGCAAAATCAAGTACGCTACCAGGCTGGCCATAGTGGGTGGATAGAGTTGGGGACGCCAGTGTCCCTGGCGTCCTTTACTCAAGGCGGCAGCATTGCTCTTTTTGTGCCTGGTGATGCCATGGCGGTCATCAACAAATCCACGGCCATCACGGGGGAGTTCTCGTCGCGCAGCCGTGGTCGGATGGGGGACCGCATCAGTATTCCGATGATGCCCAAAGGGTCTGCGCCCAGAGTTGCGGTCACAAAGAGCCTGCAATTGGCGCTACTACATGATGAAGTGACACAAAGTCGTTACCTGGCCTCTGTTAATCGTGCAGAACGGATGGGGCTTTATGGCTCAGTGACAGATAGAGCGCAGCCGGTTATTTGGCATGTCAGTGATGAACATGGTGCGCAGGGGCATAATGTAAAGCCAGCATCGCTTGTGGAAGGATTTGCGAATGGGACAGGTGAGGTACAACGTGGTCGGATAGCGCCACAACCGGGGTTTGTGAACCCTGTACTATCTCCTGAGGCAGCCGAGCAGTTGGCCAGCGTGGGCGGGTCGCTGAAATTGAGCATGGACGTAGCGCAGTCATCTGGTCACAGCAGTACGCTAAACGTGAGTGCCCGTACAAGCGGTGCCCTGACTTTACGCGCACCGGCCAGTCAAGCGTGCACACCGGCGACAATTGAGGGGGTGGCAGGAATGAGCTGCCCGCTGCGTGAGCTGGTGCCCAATCGCATGATGCGCCCATGGGGAGACTTGCAGTTTAACCTCAGCGCCAAACTCAATTATGCCACTCAAGATAAAGCACGCTATCTGATAGATGAGCAACCCTATCCGTTAGGAAAGAAAGTGCCCTTGGCGACCTTGGCTAATGCCAAGTCATTGGCGTTGTTTGTGCCACAAAATAATGCAGTTCATATTACAAACATGATGGCTGGCCAAGCTAAAATAGCCGTATCAAATAAAGTGTGGCATAGTTACGATATTAGTCTTGAAATAAGCTCCCGTAGCTTGCCGGAGTTGAAGTGGAACCTTTTTATGCATAAAGGTCAGTTATTTAACCAGAGGCCAAGAGAAAAACAAATTACTATTCCCGTGATAAAGCCCGGCGAAGTTTCTGATTATATTGATGTAAGGTCGTTCGTGGGTTGGGGATATGGATTTGCTGCTAACTCTAATGGGGAGCGTGCTATACTAAATAAGTTCGATCGTGTAGTGCTATATGGTTCAAATAAACAGCCTATATATACTTTTAATAGAGATAGGTTGAAATATTCTACATCAGCAGATGGGGATTATCTGTATGTATTAGGTTGGACTGACTTTGAACATACTGCATATATAAGGGTCTCGGCGAGGGGGGATACCGGGAGTTCTTTTTCCTCAAAAGATAATTTCAAATATTTAGGTTATAGCGGGAACGTGTTGGCAACTATTTATATGTCGTCACCTCCTGAGCCTGAACTTAAAGTTACTACTATCGAGGCGACACCCTCAAAGATCGGTATAAATGAGAAAACGAAGAT
>NZ_CAWNZT010000184.1:0-16261 GCF_963878965.1 Aeromonas sp. HMWF015
TTGAAATCCTTGTAATTCGTCTGGAATTATCAGATCACCGCCGTGGTCACCGCAGCATTTCGGATTACCTATTTCTATCCGAACAGATAAATGCCAATAATTCTCATTAAAAAATCACAATAAAAAACTTAAAATTTTTTTTGTGAGTACCTAAAAAGAGAGGTGATTCGCATTTTATTGAAAGAAAACTACGTACAATCCAGAAGTTAAAGTACTCGTAGCTAGGTGTTTAACTGCTCAATAACACCAAGAAATGACGATAATAACGACATTTTCATCCAGGGATTTGGGTGTTTTATAGAAAAATAACCAATAAAAAGGGAATAAAACCTAGCAGTTTGACTTGCATCAAGCCTGAATTTTTTTCATAGAGCAAAATCGTGCCCAGCAAATCTATCCCTAAGGAGGCAGATGTGGATATTATCAAGACCGATGTGGCCATCATCGGTGCTGGCGGTACCGGCTTACGCGCCGCTATCGCTATAGCCGAATCACAGCCAGACCTGGACATCGCCCTGATTTCCAAGGTTTACCCGATGCGCAGCCACACGGTTGCTGCCGAAGGCGGCGCCGCCGGTGTCGTCCGTGATGACGACTCCCTCGAAAACCACTTCAACGACACCGTCTCCGGTGGTGACTGGCTGTGCGAGCAGGACGTAGTGGAATACTTCGTCAACAACGCGACCAAAGAGATGATCCAGCTGGAGCACTGGGGTTGCCCCTGGAGCCGCAAGCCGGATGGCAAAGCCAACGTGCGTCCGTTTGGTGGCATGAAGGTTCCCCGTACCTGGTTCGCCGCAGACAAGTCCGGTTTCCATATTCTGCACACCCTGTTCCAGACCTCCGTCAAATACCCGAGCATCAAGCGCTTCGACGAGCATTTCTGCCTTGATCTGATCGTGGACGACGGCCGCGTTCAGGGCGTACTGACCTTCGACATCCAGAACGGTATCACCCGCTTCATCCAGGCCAAATCCGTGATCGTGGCAACCGGCGGTGCTGGCCGTGTCTATCGCTACAACACCAACGGTGGCATCGTCACCGGTGACGGCATGGCACTGGCCTACCGTCACGGCGTACCGCTGCGTGATATGGAGTTCGTCCAGTATCACCCGACCGGTCTGCCGGGCACCGGCATCCTGATGACCGAAGGTTGTCGTGGTGAGGGTGGCGTCCTGCTGAACAAGGATGGCTACCGCTACCTGCAAGACTACGGCTTGGGCCCGGAAACCCCGATTGGCCAGCCGAAGAGCAAATACATGGAGCTGGGTCCGCGCGACCGCGTTTCCCAGGCATTCTGGCAAGAGCAGCAGAAAGGCCGCGTCATTCAGGGCCCGATGGGCGATGTGGTTCACCTCGACCTGCGTCACCTTGGCGAGAAGTACCTGAAAGAGCGTCTGCCGTTCATCTGCGAACTGGCCAAAGCCTACGTCAACGTGGATCCGGCCAAAGAGCCTATCCCGGTACGTCCGACTGCCCACTACACCATGGGTGGTATCGAGACTGACAACAAGTGTGCCACCCGTCTGCCCGGCCTCTACGCCGCGGGCGAATGTGCCTCCGTCGGTCTGCACGGTGCCAACCGTCTGGGTTCCAACTCCCTGTCCGAGATTGTGGTATTCGGCAAGCTGGCCGGTGAGCAGGCAGGTGAATTTGCCAAGACTCAGAAGCATGGCAACACCGAAGCGCTGGCCGCCAAGGCCGAGGCGCTCATCAAGCAGCACCTCTCCCTGATGGACGTAGACGGTACCGAAAACCCGGCCGATATCCGCAACGAGCTGGGCATGTCCATGGAAGCCGGTGTCGGTATCTACCGTACCGAAGAGCTGATGCAGGGCACCATCGACAAGATCAACGAGCTGAAAGCCCGTTACAAGAAGGTCAAGATCAACGACAAGTCCTCTGTCTTCAACACCGATCTGCTGTACGCCATCGAACTGGGTTACATGCTGGACGTGGCTGAAGCCATGGCGCACTCCGCTATCAATCGTAAAGAGTCCCGCGGTTCCCACCAGCGTCTGGATGGTTACGAAGAGCGCGATGACGTGAACTTCCTCAAGCACACGCTCTCGTTCTACAAAAATGGCGAAACGCCCTCCATCGATTACTCCGATGTGAAGATCACTAAGTCCCAGCCGGCAAAACGCGTGTACGGCTCCGAGGGTGAGAAACAAGACGAGGCTAAGAAGAATGGCTGAGATGATTGAAATTGAGATCCTGCGCTACCGTCCGGAACAGGATAACGAGCCCTGGATGCAAAGCTTTCAGGTGCCCTACCAGAGAGAGATGTCTCTGCTGGACGCCCTGCAGTACATCAAGGATCACCTGGACTCTACCCTGAGCTTCCGCTGGTCCTGCCGAATGGCGATCTGCGGCTCTTGCGGCATGATGGTCAACGGTGTGCCCAAGCTGGGTTGCAAGGCGTTCCTGCGCGACTATCTGCCGGGCAAGATGACCGTCGAGCCGCTCAACAACTTCCCGATCGAGCGCGATCTGGTGGTCGACATGTCCGACTTCATCGAGAAGCTGGAGAGCATCAAGCCGTACATCATCCCGAGCGAGCCGCGCAGCTTGTGTGATGGCGAGTACATCCAGACGCCGGCCCAGATGGCGCAGTACAAGCAGTTCTCCCAGTGCATCAACTGTGGTCTCTGCTACGCGGCCTGCCCGCAGTACGGCATCAACAAGAAGTTCACCGGTCCGGCTGCACTGGCTCTGGCCTATCGCTATAACGTCGACAACCGTGATGCCGGCGCCAAAGAGCGTATGCGCATCATCAGCCAGGACGAAGGCGTCTGGGGCTGTACCTTCGTGGGCTACTGCTCCGAAGTGTGCCCGAAGGGCGTCGATCCGGCGGCGGCCATCCAGCTTGGCAAGGTCGAAAGCGCCAAGGACTACATGATCGCCATGTTCAAGCCAGATTGAGAGCAGGATTGAGACCATGAACAACACTGATAGCAAACGTAAACCTTACGTCCGCGAAATGAAGAAAGACTGGTGGCTGAAGAACGCCTTCTACACCGGTTACATGATCCGTGAAGGCACCAGTATCTTCGTCTCCATCTACGCCGTTGTGCTGATGTGGGGCCTGATGCGCCTGGTTCAGGGTCAGGAAGCGTTCAACGGCTGGCTGGAATCCCTGCAAAGCCCGATCGCCATCTTGTTCCATGTCGTCGCTCTGGCGGCATGCCTGTTCCATGCCAAAACCTGGTTCGCCCTGGCGCCGAAAGCCATGCGTATCTTCCGTGGTGAAGACCTGGTACCGGAGAAGCCGATCGTTCTCGCCCAGTATGTGGCGCTGGCGGTGGTGTCCCTGCTTGTCCTGATCATCGTGGCCTGAGGAGAAAACAATGAGACGTTCTGACGAACCAATTTACTGGGGTCTGTTTGGTGCGGGTGGCATGGTCGTTGCCATGCTGCTGCCGGTCATTGTCCTCATCACCGGTCTGCTGGTGCCCATGGGCATCATGGACGTGGA
This sequence comes from Aeromonas sp. HMWF015, assembly GCF_963878965.1. Classification (NCBI taxonomy): domain Bacteria; kingdom Pseudomonadati; phylum Pseudomonadota; class Gammaproteobacteria; order Aeromonadales; family Aeromonadaceae; genus Aeromonas; species Aeromonas sp. HMWF015. The sequence goes on from NZ_CAWNZT010000184.1 coordinate 3,479, forward strand.
AACCATGAGCTATGACCGCGTGCACGCGTTCGCCAGCTCCTGGTGGGGTGCCTGCATCCTGCTGGTGATCATCGCCCTGCCAGTCTGGCACGGTATGCACCGTATCTACCACGGTCTGCACGATCTGGGGATCCACACCACCAAGCTGCACCACTATGTGTTCTATGGCTTTGCCTTCCTGGTATCTGCCATTAGCGTCGGCTTGCTGATGGTGCTGGTACTCCAGTAATCACATCTGACTGATTGACCAAACCGGGCCTCGTGCCCGGTTTTTTATTGCCCCGCTATCCCGCCCCTGCTTTTTATTCGCTCAAACAATTCGATAAAAACCAGATTATCGTCCAATCATATGGCGATCACAGTCACATAACCCCAATACATTCGTCATTTGTAGCAAACCATTTTGACCACCATCAATTTAGTGACATCTATATCAATTATAATTATTCAGATTAAATAATTATTCATATGGAGCTAGCTAATGACAGACAAAACACGCTCGGTGAGCATAGGCAGTTACCTGGCACTGGCCTTCGCCGTGGTCTTCTTCTCCGGACTGTTGCAATCCGGCGAGTGGTACGGGGTATTCGATTTCACCACGCTGAACGGTTCGTTCGGTACCATGGTCCAGAGCGTCAGCGAGAATGGTGACGGCATCAAGACCGCCATGACCGACATGCGCGGCAAGGGGGGCAACGGCGCTCGCGATGGCTTTTTGTTTGCCCTGACCCTGATCCCCACCGTGATGTTCGCCCTCGGCATGATCAACGTACTGGAGCACTACGGCGCGCTGGAAGCGGCCCGCAAGTTGCTGACCCCGCTGCTGCGTCCGCTGATGGGGATCCCGGGCAATACAGGTCTGGCACTGATCGCCTCCCTGCAGAGTACCGATGCCGGCGCCGCCATGACCCGTCAGCTCAAGGATGAAGGGCTCATCACCAAGCGTGAAACCGACGTGTTCACCATGTTCCAGTTCTCCGCTGGTGCCACCATCGTCAACTTCTTCTCCTCCGGCGCCGTGCTGTTCACCCTGACACTGGCGGATGGCAGCCCGGCGGTCAGCTCCTCCATCGGTCTGGCTGTCATCGTGATGTTCGCCTTCAAATTTGTCGGGGCCAACCTGTTCCGGGTCTACCTCAATATGAGCGAAGGCAAGCAGACCGATAACAACACCCAGCAGACCCTCAACACTCAGGAACAAGCCAAATGAGCCAGGCCAACATCAAGAAACCCATCGTCACCGATATCTTCGTCGAAGGGGCCAAGAAGGGCTGGGTCATCGCCACCACCTCCACCGTACCCAACGTACTGATGGCCTTCGTCATCATCAAGGCGCTGCAGATCACCGGCGCGCTGGATGCCATGGGCGCCATTTTCTCCCCTGTCATGGCCATCTTCGGGTTGCCCGGTGAGGCGGCAGCCGTGCTGATCGGCGCCTGGATGTCGATGGGCGGCGCGGTCGGTGTGGTCATCACCCTGTTCGATCAGGGGATCCTCAACGGCACTCACATCGCCATTCTGGCGCCAGCCATCTACCTGATGGGCTCCCAGGTGCAGTACATGGGCCGCATCCTCGGCTGCATCGGCACCGAAGGGCGTTACATCCCCATCATGGTCGCCATCTCGGTACTCAACGCCTTCGGCGCCATGCTGGTGATGAACATCCTTCTCTGACCCGAACCTGATAGTGGAGCAAGCAATGACTTTTTCTCTGGATCAATACCTGACCGAACTGGCCCCGCTGATCAATCTGGATTGCGGATCCCTGCACCAGCCGGGCATTGCGGCAGTGGCCGACCTGATGGCCGCCAAATATGAGGCGATGGGCGGCTGGCAGATCAAACGGGTCGACTGCGGCGCCGCCGGTGTGGGACTGGAGATCCGCAACCAGCCTGATGCGGCACAGATCGATGTAATGCTGATCGGCCATATGGATACCGTCTTCCCCCTCGGCACCGCCGCCGCCCGCCCGATGAGCATCGATGGTGAGCGCGCTTACGGTCCCGGTGTCTCCGACATGAAATCCGGCCTGCTCAACATCGTCTATGCCCTGCGTGAACTGCCCCGCGAGGTGCGCGATCGCCTGAGCATCTGCGTCTGCATGAATCCGGACGAGGAGATCGGCTCCCTCCACTCCAGCGACTGGCTGGCAGCGGTTGCCAAACAGGCAAAACAGGTGCTGGTTGCCGAAGCGGCCCGCGCCGATGGCTCGCTGGTCAAGGCGCGCAAGGGGATGGCCCGTTATCGCATCGATTTCACCGGCAAGGCGGCTCACGCGGGCAACGAACCGCAAAAGGGGCGCAGCGCCATCACCGAGCTGGGCCACTGGATCCTGGCCATCAACGCCCTGACCAACTTCGAGAGCGGCACCACCCTCAACATCGGCATTGTCGAGGGGGGCAATGGCGCCAACATAGTGCCGGCCCATGCCAGCGCCGTGGTAGACGTCCGCTTCTGGGACAATCAGGAGTACCACCAGATCGACGATCATCTGCTGACCCTGGCCGAGCGTCCCCATCTGGACGGCGTCACTATCCAGCTGACCCGCGAGGCCCACAAACCAGCCATGGTGCCATCAGAAGGCACTCAGGCGCTGATGCAGCTGGTGGAGGAGTGTGGCGCCGAACTGGGACTGCCAATCAGCTGGCAAGAGGTGGGGGGCGGCTCCGATGCCAACCTGACCGCCGCCCTCGGCATCCCTACTCTGGATGGTCTGGGCCCCATCGGTGCCGGTTTCCACAGTGACGAGGAGTATCTGGATCTGGCCAGCATTGCCCCGCGCATCGAGCTGCTGGTGAAGGTACTGACCCGTCTGGCGGCCTGACAGCCTCTCACGTAAAAAAGGGCCAGCCGGTTTACACCGGCTGGCCCTTTTTTTCATCGTATCTCCCACGGTCTACACAATCTGGGATCCGCACCACCAAGCTGTACCACTATGTGTTCTATGGCTTTTCCTTCTTGGTGTCTGCCATTACCGTCGGCCTGCTGATGGTGCAGGTACTCCAGTAAGCACATCTGACTCATTGATCAGACCGAGCCAAGTGCCCAGTTTTTTATTTCCGCTTAGTTCTGGCTTTCATCCACGTAATTCAAGTGCGTGAATCTCTCTGGTATTAACAGAAGTCTTAACATAGCCGGAGTTAGGCTTACCAAGAATTGCCACCAGTAACCGACAAACCAATGCCTCCATTTGTAGTGGGATATTTTCCTGGCCTGCTGAACGCTGGTTACCACCGTAACTCGCAAATCCCAACGGCCCATCAAAGAACATGGCTTCGTGAAAAGTGTCGTTACGGACGACTGATAACGAAGAGGGAGCTGCCTCAGTATTCTTAGCCCAATCAGGCACAGGAATCGCAAACTTTTCACACATCCATTGAACACGCCCTGCATGAGTAATGCGGGGTTTCGGCTTCTCCTTGTCGACAACAAGCTTGAAACAGGCATCCAGTGCCATGTAGAGATACTGAAAACGTTCAAATGAAAGATTCTGTGGATACTGCGCCAAAAACAAGGCATGGATGACCGCAGTTACCCGCTTTGGCGCACGAGCATCACCACGCTCTGATTCCAGATAGTCCGTCCAGCGCCAATTCGATGACATCGGTGATGGTGCTGCGACTCAGGATAAAATCAACGAGCTTTCCCGGCTTGATGGGCGTTGCATCGAGAAAGCCCGCTTCTGTTGTGGTTAGCCGCATACCGGTGAAGAAGGATAAGCACCACACAACGAAATCGAGTTCCTCTCTGTTTCTGTCTTCCGACAGCGTCAGAACATGGGTCATCGGAAGACCGAAAACTCGGGCGTTGTAAGGCATTGAGCAAACTTTTCCGCTCATAAATTCTCTATACTGATGCGCCCCCGGATAGACCCAACCGTTGAGAACGTTCGGGTCTCCTGATACGACAGCTACGATACTTTCATGTTCGGGAAGTGTTCTGATAGAAAAACTATCGGTCTCAATATTGCAGAACACAGGGTAGTAGCCGAACTCTGCTGAAACCCCGCGAAGCGGTGCATTAAGTGTTTGTTCTGTCACCATACTGATGCATCTCATGGTTTGATCTGGTCGCGGTACGCTAACTAGCGCTCCAACATTGGAAAACGCTTACTAATCCCCACAAGTTCTCCAACTAAAGGGGGGTAATTACCCTTGCCACAACGCCAGCAAATTGGCCGGAATGGCACCATAACGGAGCTGCGGGGTCTGGTGCCAGTCAGCCAGCTTTTGCAGGGCTTTCGCCAGATCCTGTGCAAGCGTGCGGGTCACTCTCACCCCTGCCTCCAGATAGAGGCTCTTGATCTCGAAGATCCCCTGCTGGCGATGGGCCTTGGCATCCATCCTGCCCACCAGCTTGCCGCGATGGAGCAAGGGCAACACGAAGTAGCCGTATTGACGCTTGGGCGCCGGGGTATAGCACTCGATGCGATAGTCGAAGTTGAACAACTCACTGGCCCGTTTGCGATCCCATACCAGCGGATCGAACGGCGACAAGACGGTGGTATGGGTCGCCTTGAGGGTGCCCGCCTGTGCCCTTGCCAGCTCATCGGCCAGCGAGGCGTGCACAAAAGCGCCGTGCTGCCACCCCTCCACTCGTACCGGCAACAGCTCCCCCTCGTCCGCCAGTTGATGGAGCAGGGCGTCATATTTGCCGCGCCGCAGCCGGTAGTAGTCCGCAACCCAGCCGGTTTTGACCAGCCCCAGCGCCCGGCAGCTGGCGCGCACCATATCCCGCTGGGCCTGCTCGACGCTCGGCAGATCCCGCGGGTCGCTCCACTCGGGGATGACCCGTTCGGCCAGGTCATAGACTCGCTGAAAGTTGCGCCGCTCCCGCACCATCAGCTGACCGGTGGTAAACAACACCTCCAGATGGCGCTTCTCCGGCTTCCAGTCCCACCAGCCGTTCCCCTTGCCGGTTGTGCGTTCAAAGTCAGCCGCCCGCACCGGGCCGTGCTGACGAATGCGCTCGATAAGCTGGCCGATCTCCTGCTGATGGGTGGCGAGCCAGTTGGCCGAAAACTTCCAGCCCATGGCGGCGGGATCGAGCATCCGGTGGCGCAGCAGCCGGTAATCTTCACTGGGCACAAAGCAGGCCTCATGGGCCCAATATTCGAAGATCTCGCCGTCGGCCAGCAACTGCTCCAGCCAACGTGGTTCGTACTGGCCAAGGCGGCTAAAGAGCACCAGATAGGGACTGCGAGCCACCACCGAGATGGTATCGATCTGCAGTAGCGCCATGCGGCGGATGGTCGCCAGCAGATCGGCCGGGACAGCCTTGCTGCGGCGGGGGGCGAGCAGCCCTTGCGCCGCCAGTTGCAGATGACGGGCATCTTGCAGTGACAAATGGGTAATCGACATCAACAACCGCTCCCTGGTATCTGGCTATCGCGCGCCCGGCGGATAGCCAACAAAACCGGGGGAGGCCCCACGCTGGCATGCCTCCCCACCCTTTTTTGCCTGCGCCGCTATGAGTGGGCCGGGGGCAAGACCAGCTGATTCACCACCAGCATGATCTCTTGATAAGTGGCCTCGACCGTCTCGGGGGTCGGCTCCAGAATAAGGTCATCGGCATAGCCGTTGATGAGGGAGGTGATCTGACGCGCCAGTCGCCGGGCATCGCCCGCCACAAACTCGCCGCTGTCGATCCCCTTTTGCAGGATCTGCTCCAGCACCTCGCGCCACGCCAGAATGATTTTGCGGTAGCTCTCGGCAAACACAGGGTCGCGCAGTGACTCGTTCCAGGCATCCAGATAGATGGCCCAGGAGGCATCCTGACTGGTCGGCAGGTTGTCCCGCACGAAGAGCAGCAACGCTTCGCGGGCAGGCAGCGGCAACAGCCACTCCCGCTGCTCGGCGATCTCCTGATAGGTGAAACGCTCCACGGCGCAGAGGCAGAGCGCCTTCCAATCCTTGAAGTAGTGGTAGACGTGGCTGCGCGCCAGACCGGTGCGCTCGGCAATATCACGGGTTGACGATGCCGCCATCCCCTTCTCCCGAAACAGGGCCAGTACGGCCTCGATGATCATCTCTTTGCGCTGTTCTGCTGATGGGCGTGCCATCTGACCTCCTGCGATATCAATCGATCTGCTTGACTTTGAGCAGTCGCTCAAACAAACTTTGAGCACTCGCTCAAACTTAGCGTTTCCGACATCTTAGGAGATAACCCATGACAACACCAACCACTTCGGCAGCCAGTTGCGACGAGCAAGCCACGCCGTTGCCACACTCGGCCGGTCGTTCGCTGGGGGCGATTGCACGGGCCAATCCCCTCAAACTGGCGGGCACCTTCTCGCTGGTGGCCCTCGAAAACATCCTGCTGGTGGTCTATCCCCTGTTCGCCGGCTTTGCCATCGACGCCATCGTCAAAGGCCAGTGGTGGCAGGCTTCAAACTACGCCCTGATCGTGCTGCTGTTCTGGCTCATCGGCGCCCTGCGCCGGGCGGTCGATACCCGCACCTTTACCCATATCTATGCGGCACTGGCGGTGCCGGTGATCCTGACCCAACGCCAGCAGCAGGAGGGGCAATCTACCATAGTGGCGCGGGTCACTCTGGCGCGGGAGTTTGTCGACTTCTTCGAGAAACATATCCCGATCCTGGCCACCAGCCTGATCTCCATCGTCGGTGCGGCCGTGATGCTGATGGTGATCGAGTTCTGGGTTGGCATCGCCTGCATGGGGGTATTGCTGCTGTTCGGCCTGCTGCTGCCCGGCTTTTCGCGCAAGAACCAGCTGCTGCACGAGCGGCTCAACGATCGGCTGGAACACGAGGTCAAGCTGGTCACCCATGCCCAGTCAGCCAGCCTCGCCCGCCACTACCGCGCGCTGGCCTGGCTCCGAATCCGGATTTCGGATCGGGAGGCACTCGCCTTTCTGGCGGTCGGCATCAGCGCCTCCCTGCTGTTCCTGCTGGCCATCACTATGCTGATGGCCCAACCCCAGGTCTCGGCAGGCCATGTCTATGCTGTGATGACCTACCTCTGGAACTTTGTCACCAGCCTGGATGAGGGGCCCGGTCTTGCCGATCAGCTGGCCCGGCTGAGAGACATAGGTCGCCGGGTCAACACAGCCCAACCCGATGAAATGATTTGATATTTTGTATCTGTAACCGGAGTAGAAGATGAATCCGACCACCCTTTGCCAACGAGCGTTGACCATGTGCATCAGCTGTTTTTTCCTCGCCGCCTGCGGCCCCAAGATGAGCGACTTTGAGCCCAACACCAGCTACTGGTTCAAGGAGAAACCGGCAGAGGAGAGTGCCCCGCTGGCACAAGACATGACGGTGGATATCGCCATCATAGGTGGCGGCTACAGCGGCCTCTCCAGCGCTTGGCATCTGGCCAAGGCCAATCCGTCGCTCAAGATCGCCATCTTCGAGGCCAAGCAGGTGGGCAGTGGTGCCTCGGGCCGTAACGGCGGCATGGTGTTGCCGGGCTCCGAGGTGATGGATCTCTACGAGGAGGGGGAGGCGAGCAAGCGCCATTACGACCTCACCGTCGCCAGCATGCACAAGCTGCAGGCGCTGGTTGCCTCAACCGGCGTAGAGGCCGATCTCAAGCTCGATGGCTATGTGGAGGCGATCCTCGATGAGGAGGATATCGCCGAGTACCGCGACTATGTGAAAACCGCCAATCGCCTCGGCATCCCGCTCCAGTACTGGAACGCCGATACCACAGAGGAAAAACTCGGCACCGACCGCTACGCAGGCGCCGTCTACGACCCCAATGGCGGTCAGGTACACACCATGAAGCTGGTCAATGCCCTGCGCAAGGCGGTGGAGCAGGCGGGCGTCACCATCTATGAGCAGAGCCCGGTGCTGGGGATCAAGGAGGGCAAGCAGATCGAGCTCAATGTGGCCGACAAGTACAAGGTGACCGCCGACAGCATAGTGCTGGCGACCAACGGTTATACCTCAAAACTTGGCTACTTCAGCGGCCGGGTCTTTCCGGTGCACGCCCAGAGCGCCGTCACCGAGCCGCTCACCAAAAAACAGCTGGCCGCCATCCAGTGGCAGAGTCGGGTGCCCTACTACGACACCCGCAACATCCTGTTCCATCTGGTATTGACCCCGGATAACCGCATCGTCATCGGTGGCGGCAATGCCGAGTACGTCTTCAACGATGGCCTCAACTACAAGGGCGATCTCAACCGGGTCAGCGAGATGATGATGACCGAGCTGGTGACCCTCTATCCGGCCCTCAAGGGGATCAAGTTTGAACAGGTGTGGGACGGGGTGCTCGGCATGACAGGTGACAGCACCGAAGCGGTGGGGGTAATGGGGGATCACAAGAACATCTATTACGCCCTCGGCTACAACGGCCACGGCATCAATCTCTCCTTCCTGTTTGGCGACATCGTGGCCAGCCTCTATCAAGGCAAGGAGCACCCCTGGTTCAACCACGCGGAGCAGAGTCTGCCGATGTGGCTGCCGCCAGAGCCGTTCAAGTCAATCGGCGTAAAATCTGCCCTGATGTACTACCAGTGGCAGGACAAGGGCTACAAGGAGTAACGCCGGGCGAACCCGACGAGTAACAGACGAAGGCACGCCTCAGGGCGTGCCTTTTTGCAATACCGCCACATCGGCGTGGGGGAAGCTGAGCTCGGCCTGCCAGCTGGCGGCCAACACCTGAAACGATGCCTCGGCAAAGAAGACGATGTGGGTCGGGTCGTGGCGATAGCGCCAGTTTTTAAACCGCTCGTCACCGAGCACCCGCTGAGTCTGTAGCACCAGCATGCCGCCGGGCTTGAGACAGGCCCACAACCGGTCAAGCACGGCACGCGGTTCGGCAATGTGCTCGATCACCTCGGTACTGGTGATGAAATCATACTGACGCGTCAGCAACTCGGGAAAGTCGGCATAGAACTTGTCATACCCCGCCATCCGGTAACCCGCCTCGCGCCCCATCGCCACCAGCGCGGGGCCGGGGCCACAGCCAAAATCGAGGCCGCAGGCAGGAGTTGGCACCCGACTCAGTACCTCGCCAAATGCCCGCATCAGAAAGCTGCGATAACGGGGATCATCCACCCGATTGTCGTGACCGTCATAGACCGCCTTCTCCGCCGCCTCATCCAGATGATCCGCCTGATCCAGCCAGACCAGCTCGCACGCGAGGCAGCGATGATAGCGTTTGCCCGCCACCGGCAGGGGATAACTGCGATGGCTGGCACACAGGGGGCAGCTGACGGTGGATGACATGGCTATTCCTCTTGGGGGATTCCTGTTGGATAACAGCGGCGCAGATTGCCTGCCCGCTGCCTCGCTGACAACTTTTTTTGCTCCTTAAGGGTTTCTTAAGTTTGCCCTTTTACTCTCAAACCATCGCAAGAGAAGGAGTCACCCATGACCATCGAGATCCAGGCCCCCTACCGATTGCTGCTAGCCAAGTCCCCGCAGCAGGTCATGGCGCTGCAAACCTATATCCAGGCCGCCTACACCCTCGAGTTCAACGCCCGCATCCCCCATTTCCTCCCCTGTCTGCTGGGGCTCTATCGGGCGGACGGGACGCTGGTCGGTGCCTGTGGTCTCAATCATGCCAGTGAGGGGCCTCTCTATCTGGAACAGTATCTGGAGCAACCCATCGAGGCCGCCATCAACACCCGCCTCGGGGTCTATCCGGCACGCAACCGCATTATCGAAGTGGGCAATCTGGCCTGCAGCGAACCGGGCAATGCCCGCCTGATGTTCGCGGCCCTGTGTCGCCTGCTGTGTGAAAACGCCCTCGACTACGTGGTCTTTACCGGCACCGCCAAGCTGCGCAACAGCTTTGCCCGTTTGCAACTCAATCCGGTGGAGCTGGCCCCCGCCCAGGCTCATCAGGTGGGGGCCGACGCCGACGCCTGGGGTGAGTACTACCGTTGCCAACCCAAGGTGATGGTGGGTGACATCAATCAGGGGCGCGAGGTGCTGGCCCAGAGCAGCCTGCTGCTCAATCTGCTGGCCCCCATGCCAGTGCTTTTTACCGATGCAACCCTGACCAGTGAGAAAAGGTGCGCCCAATGAGCCTGTTCGACGCCATCGCCAAACATGCCCACGATAATCCGCAATCGCCTGCGCTGCTGAGCAGCCAGCAGCGGCTCGACTACCACAGCCTCTGGCAGCAGATCCAGCATCTGGCTGGCAAGCTGCAGCAAGCCGGCATCAAGCGCCTTGCCCTGCAACTCGACAACGGCTTGCCATGGGCGCTGATGGATCTGGCCTGCACCAAAGCCGGGATCGTGGTGATCCCGGTGCCCCACTTCTTCAGCATTGAGCAGCAAGAGTGGCTGCTGGATAGCAGCGGTGCCGATGCGCTGGTTGGCCCGGCCCATCAGGGATGGCACTCTGCCGAGCCGCTGTTGCTGGTCAGCGGCGAACTGCCGCTCTGGCGCCGCAAAACGGCAAACCTCCCGGCATTGCCACAGGGCACTGCCAAGATCACCTACACCTCCGGCACCACGGGCCAGCCCAAAGGGGTCTGCCTCTCGCTGGCCAGCATGATGGCGGTGTGCGAATCGCTGGCCGAGCGGGTCGCGCCAGCCAAGGTGGAAAAACACCTCACCCTGCTGCCGCTGGCCACCCTGCTTGAGAACCTCACCGGCCTCTATGTGCCGCTGCTGACCGGTGCCTGTAGCCGCATTCCATCGCTCGGCGAACTCGGCTTCACCGGCTCCAGCTCGCTCAATCCAGCCATGCTGGGGGAGGCGCTGCTGCGCTGGTCAACTCACAGTCTGGTGCTGGTGCCCGAGCTGCTGCGCCTGCTGCTGGCGCTCTGTACCAGTACCCCGGTGCTGGCCCAGCAGCTGCGCGGTCTGCGCTTTATCGCCGTCGGCGGTGGCAAGGTTGCCCCCGATCTTATCGCCCATGCCCGCCAGCTTGGTCTGCCGGTCTACGAGGGATATGGCCTCTCGGAGTGCTGCTCGGTGGTGGCTCTCAACACCATAGGCACCGACAAGCCGGGCAGCGTTGGCCGCCCCCTGCCCCACACCCGGGTCACCATCGGCGACGATGGCGAGATCCTGGTTCGCGGCAGCGCCATGCTGGGGTATCTGGGTAGCGATGAGTCAATCCCCGAGCTGATTGCCACGGGAGATCTGGGCCACCTCGATGAAGAGGGCTACCTCCACATCACCGGGCGCAAGAAGAATGTCCAGATCACCGCCTTTGGCCGCAACTTCTCCCCCGAGTGGGTCGAGGCTGAAGCCCAGCTCTGCCCCGCAATCGCCCGTATCGTGGTGTTCGGCGATGGCCAGCCCGCCAACGTGGCGCTGATCCAGCCCCTGCCGGGCAAAGAGGCCGAGCTGCCACAACAGATCGAAGTATTGAATCGTCGTCTCCCCGACTACGCCCGCCTGCACCACTGGCTGCCGGTGGCACTCGACCAGCATCCCGGGCTGCTCACCGCCAACGGGCGGGTGCGCCGGGAAGAGACCTATCGCCAGTTTTCCCAACAGATCAGCCAGTGCCTTGCAACCGGCACCACAGGAGAATCCTCATGAGCTTCTATCAGACTCTGCAACAAGCCACTGCCACTGAGCGCGAGCACCTTTTCAAGGCCCCCATCATTGAAGCTTGCCGCCGTGGCGACATCAGTCGCGACACCTATCTCGCCTTTCTGGCGCAGGCCTACTACCACGTGCGCCACACAGTCCCGCTGCTGATGGCAACCGGCGGCAAGCTGGGTCAGGAGTATGAGTGGGTACGCGGCGCCATTGCCGAGTACATCGACGAGGAGTACGGCCATCAGGAGTGGATCCTCAATGACATCCGCGCCTGTGGCGGCGATGCCGAGGCGGTGCACCACGGCCAGCCGGGGCTACCCATCGAGCTGATGGTCGCCTTCCTCTACGACCAGATCCAGCGCGGCAACCCCATGGGTTTCTTCGGCATGGTGCAGGTACTGGAAGGCACCAGCGTCGCCATCGCCCTCACCGTCGCTGATCAGCTGAAAAAGGGTCTCGGCCTGCCACCCCAGGCGATGAGCTACCTGAGTTCCCACGGCGCCCTGGATCAGGAGCACCTCAAGTTCTTTGAATCCTTGATGGATCGGGTCGAGAGTCCGGCGGATCAGGCCGCCATCATCCACGGGGCCAAGGTGGTCTACCGCCTCTATGGCGAGATGCTCTACAACCTCACCGCCACACCGTAAGTCGGCAGCAGACAGCAAAAAGGGAATCCATACCATGAACCTTGAAGGGAAACTCGTGCTGCTCACCGGCGCCAGCGGTGGCATAGGTGAGGAGCTGGCACAGGAGCTGGCCGCCCAGGGGGCCCGCCTGCTGCTGCACGGACGTCGCGGCCCGGCACTGGAGCGGCTGTGCAAGTCACTGCCTCATCCCGAGCGCCATCAGGTGGTGCTCGCCGACCTCGGCTCTGCGCAGGAGCGGGCCAAGCTGTTGCAACACCCGGCGCTGGAGCATGGGATCGACATCCTGATCAACAACGCTGGCTGCAACCAGTTTGCCTGGCTGGAAGATCAGAGCTTTGAGCAGGTGGAGCGCCAACTGCTGCTCAATATCGAGGCGCCCATCCAGCTCACCCGTGCCCTGCTGCCAACCATGCGCAAGCCGGGGATCATCATGAACATGGGCTCGAGCCTGGGCAGCATCGGCTACCCCGGTTACAGCGTCTACTGCGCCAGCAAATTTGCCCTGCGCGGCTTTAGCGAAGCGCTGGGACGGGAGCTGGAGGGGAGCGGCATCAAGGTGCTGCACTTTGCCCCCCGCGCCACCCGCACCAAGCTCAACTCCGAGGCTGCCTACGAGATGAATGCGGCGCTAGGCACCCAGACCGACAGCCCGCAGGAG
>NZ_CAWNZT010000184.1:16276-16602 GCF_963878965.1 Aeromonas sp. HMWF015
GCAGCCAGGGACGGCTGATGCTGGCGCCAACAGCGCGCCACAACCAGACTTGTCCCGCCCGATCCCGACCAAGAAGGAGCATTAATATGAATTTTTTCCGTCAATCCGTGACCTCTTGTGCCATCGCCATCCTGCTGGGATCCACCTCAGTCATGGCCGCGAGTGATGCCCTCATCCCCATCCAGCAACAGTGGGCCGTCTGCCAGTATCAACAGAGCGGCAAGGCGAAAGAGAGCTGCCTCGAAACACTGAGCACCCAAGCCGAAGCGGCCAGCGCCAAGGAGCCTTTTCGCGCCGACCTGCTGATCTGGTCTGCCATCGTCAAG
>NZ_CAWNZT010000185.1:0-4710 GCF_963878965.1 Aeromonas sp. HMWF015
TGGAGATAAGGCTCCCCTCGGACTGGGAGCTCTTGCTCGCCATGCCGTTGATGGGGGCGGTCACCTGGGTGTAGCTGAGGTTGAGCTCCGCCTCTTTCACCTTGGCCTGAGCGGCCTGATGGCTGGCGATGGCCGCTTCATAGTTGGCGATGGTGTCGTCATAGTCCTTGCGACTCACCACCTGACGCTTGAAGAGGGGAATGATGCGATCCCGATCGGCACGGGCCTTGTTGAGACGGGCCTGCTCCTGAGCCAAAGTCCCTTTGGCCTGCTCCAGCGCCACCTTGTAGGGCTCAGGGTCAATCAGAAACAGCTCCTGACCGGCGGTAACCGGCTGGCCTTCCACATAAGTGCGCTTGAGCAGGATGCCACTGACCCGGGAGCGCACATCGATCTCGCGAAAACCGGCGGTCTCTCCCACCATCTCGGTAGTGAGCGGCACATCAGTCAGCTTGACCTCGGCGACCACCACAGGGACGGCGGGCATGGTCTGTGCCGTCTGGGTCGTCTCGCCGCCACAGGCACTCAGACCGCTGATCAGCGCCAGGGTCAGCAAGCTGCGTTTGTAAACCTCTCTTCCGGCATTGGGCACCTTCATCATCACACTCCTGTTGGATCGATTTCGGCTGCTGCGTTCAGCATGTTTCTCCATACACATCATTAACTTCATGATTAAAAAAACAACTTCTTTATGATTGGAATGGGAGATGATAGGGCGGCAACCTTGAACACAACCTTCTCAAAGTGGCAATTAGGATTGCGATTGACGAAAAAGTCTGACTTTTCCGATATGGGCGGGGGTCTTCGGGGATATTCATCCCGGGCCAAGGCTCTTCGCAACCGTATCACGCCAGCCACTCCTTGCTGCAAAAAAATAAGGTGCCATAAGGCACCTTGTCTGGATGGGTTTTTTACGCCCTTTTATCGCGGGCAACCGCGAGCCGCTTCACAGTTTACGAATTCGTCGCAGCTCATCGGTTAATCTTGCGCCACATCAGGCGAAGCAGGCCCAGATGGGGGCGTGGTCGGAGGGTTTCTCGATGCCGCGCAGCTCGTAGTCGATGCCGGTCTCGGTCACCTTGTCCTTGAGGGCGTCGGAGGCCATGATGAGATCGATGCGCAGGCCGCGGTTCTCGTCAAAGCCCTTGGAACGGTAGTCAAACCAGGAGAAACGCTCGCACTCGGTGGGATTGGCGGCGCGGAAGGTGTCGGTCAGGCCAAACCCTTTCAGTCGCTCCATCCACTCCCGCTCGATGGGCAGGAAGGAGCACTTGCCATCCCGCAGCCAGCGCTTGCGGTTTGCCTCGCCGATGCCGATGTCGAGATCGGTGGGAGAGATATTCATATCCCCGATCAGCACCAGCTGGTCGTCCGGGGTGTGGTTAGTCTCGAGGTAGTGCTGCAGATCCTCGTAGAACTTCTGCTTGGCCGGGAACTTGGTCTCGTGATCCTGACTTTCACCCTGCGGGAAGTAGCCGTTCATCACCTTGATGAGAGAGCCGTCTTCACGTTCGAAGGTGGCCATGATCATCCGGCGCTGGGCCTCTTCGTCATCGGTGGGGAAGCCTTTCTCCACCTTGACCGGCTTCTGCTTGCTCATGATGGCGACCCCGTAGTGGGCCTTCTGGCCGTGAAACTCCACGTGATAGCCCATGGCCTCCACATCGGCCAGCGGGAATGCTTCATCGTGCACCTTGATCTCCTGCAGGCCGATCACATCGGGCTGGTGCTTGTCGATGATGGCTTGCAGCTGGTGCAGACGGGCGCGCAGGCCGTTGATATTGAAAGAGATGATCTTCATGTCCGGGATGCTCATGTCATTTTTATAAGTGGCTATTGGACTAGGAATCGGCGGTGGATGCAAGTTCGGGGGCTGTGACTGGTGCAGCTGCTTGGTAACCTGTTCACGATCCGTCGCGAGAGGCTGTCAGCAAGGTGAAGCGCAGCGCAGGAACCGGATTGTATATGTATACATGAGGATTCCGAGCAGCACATGAGCCTTGATCACAGCCTCGCAGTAGGAGCGTGGACAGGTTTTA
Source organism: Aeromonas sp. HMWF015 (assembly GCF_963878965.1). NCBI lineage: Bacteria > Pseudomonadati > Pseudomonadota > Gammaproteobacteria > Aeromonadales > Aeromonadaceae > Aeromonas > Aeromonas sp. HMWF015. The sequence continues at coordinate 2,040 of NZ_CAWNZT010000185.1, forward strand.
GCGGGTCATCTTCTTGACGAATACCACCACAAACAGCGCCAGCGTAAAGCTGCCGGTGAAGGCTTCGAAGGCGGCGAAGATCCTGGAGAGCCCGACCGGAGTGAAGTCGCCGTACCCCAATGTGGTGAAGGTGACCACGCTGTAGTAGAGGCATTCGAGCAGGAAGATGGCATTTTGCTCGAGCGGGGCACCGGGTTGGTAGATCAGGTGCTCGCCCTGAAAATGCAGTCCGCAGAAGAAGTAAAAAATGCTGCAGATAAAGATGAGCAGCAACGAGAAGAGCACCACCCGCATCGGGGCCTCCCCATAGCCGCAGAAGAGATCGACCACCCAGGAGGTAAAACGCTGGGTCGACCAGAACGGCAGTTGCAGGCGGCGCATGGTGAGCTCCCGCTGGATATAGTTGCCGGACATGGTGAAGATCCCCTGCGCCTCGGAGGCTTTGCGCAGATCCCGGTAGGTCTCTTCCGCCTCCTTGAACCAGATGCGCGCCTGTTTGGGATCCCGTTCGCGGCGCCCCTTGCGATCCTGCATCACCCGTTTGCCGGTCTGCATGTTGTCGAGCCGGGTGTTGTGCCAGCGGATGCCGAGCAGGTTGACGTCATCGAGGGTAGCGCACTGGAGGTTGGCATCACTGAGATCGGCTTTCATCAGGCTGCCGCCCTTCATGCGCAGGCCGTAGAGGTGACCACCGCGCAGGTTGGCGCGATAGAGGTTGCACTGCTCCAGCAAAAATCCCTGATCGGACTCCTTGTTGACCAGATTGAGGCCCGCCAGATTGGCCCGTGACAGCTGCAGGCCGTGGCAGAGTCCGCCAGCGCGAACGTACTGTTCAAGCGCCTCGGCGCTGCGGGCTTCCTGATGGGTATGGTGGGGATCATGCCAGTGGCAGAGATCGTGCTCGCCAGCCTCTTCACTGCAGTGGCGGCCATCGGCCACCAGATAACGACACATCGCCATCTTCGTTTCCCTCGCATTGCCGAACTGGTTTCAGCATAGGCGGGGAAAAGGGGGCGCGGCGGCGTCTTAGCTGAACTGGTTGAACTCCTGACGCAGCTTGCGAAAACGCTCCTGCTGGGCCGGGTTGAGGGGGATGCCGTCAAGCACGTCCAGGGTGTCTTTGCACTCGGCACCAAATTCCGGACTCTTGCGGTTTTTCTGCATCAGTTGCAGCAGCACCTGGATCTTGTTGAGAGCCGCACCGGTATTGGCGGGGGCGCGGCGCAGGGCCTCGCGGAAATGGCCGAGGGCCTGCTCCAGCTCGCCCGCCTGATAGGCCTTGATGCCAAGTTCGTTGAGCTGCTGGTAGCGCTGACGCCGCTCGAGCACCGTCTTGTCATCCCGGGTTGCCTGAATGCAGGTGGTGAGCAGCCGATCTTCGTCCTCCGCCAGCAGCCCTTGCAGGCTTTCGGCATATTCAAACTCGCCGAGCTGATAGAGGGCGAGGATGGTTTCGCCAAGCAGGACGGGGGGCATGGTGGCCGGTTCATCGAGCCAGTTCTGATTGGCGCGATAGAGCATCTTCTTGCCCTTGAGCAGCTCGCCCAGCGCAATCTGCACCCGGGCCTGACAGATCTGCTCGAACACCGGGTAGTTGAACTCCGACATCATCAACGAGTCGCGGATGCGCGACAGGGCGGAATTGACCTGCTTTTGCAGGTTGGCGATGTGGTAGCTGTCGTTGCTGTTGAGGGCGTAGAGGGTCAGGGTCTGGATATAGGCCCCCAGATAATGGGGCGTGCGATGGATCGAGTTGCGCGACAGGTCGATCAGTGACATCAGCACATCCTTGGCCTGGGCGTAGTCGTGGCGCTGCAGGCACACCTCCGCCAGCCGGCGGGAGAGTTGCACCGACTGGGGGGAGATATCCACCGCCCGTCTGAGCTCCTGCTGCGCCTGCTCGTCATTGCCAAGGGCCAGCAGGGATTCCGCCAGCCAGAGGTGAGCCTCCACCATCAGCGGGGTATTTTTGAGGGTCGCCTGCAGATGGCTGACCGCCTCTTCGTGGAGCCCCAGGGTATTGCACGCCTTGCCCAGCGTCAGGCGGGCCCAGCTGTTCTCCTGCCCAGCCAGCAGCTGGCGCATTAAAGATCGCGCCTCCTGCGCCTGACCCAGCTTGAGGTGGGTATCGGCCTGCAGGCAGCGGCAGTAGTTGGCAAAACGGGGCACCGCATCGGCCCGCTCGGCACAGGCGGTAATGAGGGCTGCCAGATTGTCATCGGCCAGCGCGGTAAAGACGCTGGCCAGGGCGTTGCGCCGGGCGAGGGCACGCTTCAAGCGAAACGAGAACTGCTCCTGGGAGAAGGGCTTCATCAGGTATTCGTCGGGCTCGGCTTCCAGCGCGCTCAGTACCATGGCGCGGGAGCTGTCGCCACTCACCATGATCACCACGCTCTGGGGCGGGATCAGGTCTTTGTCGCGCAGGCTCTCGAGCAGTTGGCGGCCATTCTCGCCAACCCCGAGATCGTAATCGATGAGATAGATGTCGAAACTGCCCTTCTGGCAGCGGCGCCGCGCATCCTCGGCGGTATTGGAGTAGGTGATGTTGCTGATACCCAGATTGAGCAGCATCGCCTTCATCATCACCTGAAACGAGCGCTGCTCATTGACCATCAGAATGCGTTGTGGCTTGGCTGGGCTCTTTTTTTCTGGCTCTTGTTCAGGTGTCTGC
>NZ_CAWNZT010000185.1:4720-5467 GCF_963878965.1 Aeromonas sp. HMWF015
TGCCACCAAAGCGCCCGAAGAGGCAATTGGCCAAGTTGTCGATTGCGAACCGTCTCCGTTTGTCCGCCTTTTGCCCGCGATGAGTGAAAGAAAAAGGCCCTGTTGCCAGGGCCTTGAACTCACCGTTTTTTCTCTGCCAGATAGGGAGCAAATTGCGGCGTGTACTCGGCCTTGAACCCCTGTTCGGTCTTGATGATGAGATAGACCGCCAGCTTGTGCTGCTTGGCAAATGCCAACCCCGCTTCAGGCCCCATCACCATCAGCGCGGTATCGAGGGCATCGGCTTCCAGTGCGGTCGGGGTGATGACGCTGGCGGAGACCAGCTTGTGGGTGACCGGCTGGCCGGTGGCGGGATCGATGATATGGGAGTAACGCTGGCCATCCAGCTCGTAGTAGTTGCGATAGCTGCCCGCTGTGCTGAGCGCCATGCCGTTGGGGATGACGATATCGGAAAACGCTCCCGGCTGATCGGAGGGTTCGACGATGGCCACTTTCCATGGCGAGCCCTTGCTGTTGTTGCCCTTGCTGCGCACCGCACCGGCCACTTCGATCAGGTAGTTGTGTACCCCCTTGCCTTCGAGCAGGGCGGCAATCTCGTCAGAGGCGGCCCCCTCGCCAAGGGTGGAGAGGTCGAGATAGAGATCCGGGATCGTTTTTTCGAGCAAGAAGTGATCCCCCTGCGGGGTCAGGCTCAGCTTGTCGATCCCTACCTTGTGGCGGGCGGCGGCGATGGCTGCCTCATCGGGT
>NZ_CAWNZT010000186.1:0-5420 GCF_963878965.1 Aeromonas sp. HMWF015
TTGCTGCGCCGTCAGCGGGCATTTCGTCAGGCCCCGGGTCTGATTGCCGATGGTCGTGACATGGGCACAGTTGTTTTCCCCGAGGCTGAGGTAAAGATTTTCCTCGACGCCAGTGCCGAAGAACGGGCCCAGCGTCGCTATAAGCAGTTGCAAGATAAGGGCTTTGATGTTAACTTTGAGCGTCTTTTAACCGAGATTCGGGAACGTGACGATCGCGACAGAAATCGCGCTACTGCACCCCTGAAACCGGCAGAAGATGCTCTGGTGGTAGACTCTACCGCCATGACCATAGATGAAGTGCTGGCAACAGTACTCGCCTATGCAGAGCAACAACTTGGTGATGCCAGCGCAAGCTGACATCCGGTCGTCTGCACCAAGGATGGCGCAGATTATTTAAAACAGCCCCGCTTGTGCCGGATTGCAAGTGGATGTTTCATTTGTGACATAAACAATGATCGAATCTTTTGCTCAACTCTTTGAAGAGTCCCTGAACGCCGTTGAAACCCGTCAAGGTTCCATCGTCAAGGGTACTGTCGTTGCTATCGAGAACGGTTTCGTACTGGTTGACGCCGGTCTGAAATCCGAGTCCGCTATCCCGGCTGAAGAATTCAAGAACGCCATGGGCGAACTGGAAATCAACGTCGGCGACACCGTTGACGTGGCTCTGGACTCTATCGAAGATGGTTTCGGCGAAACCAAGCTGTCCCGCGAAAAAGCCAAGCGCCACGAAGCCTGGCTGCAGCTTGAGAAGGCTTACGAAGAGCAAGCTACCGTTATCGGTATCATCAACGGCAAGGTCAAGGGTGGTTTCACCGTTGAACTGAACGGCATCCGTGCCTTCCTGCCGGGTTCTCTGGTTGACGTGCGTCCGATCCGTGACACCGCTCACCTGGAAAACAAAGAACTCGAGTTCAAAGTCATCAAGCTGGACCAGAAGCGCAACAACGTTGTTGTTTCCCGTCGTGCCGTGATCGAGACCGAGAACACCTCCGAGCGCGAAAGCCTGCTGGCTAACCTGCAAGAAGGTCAAGAAGTTAAGGGTATCGTCAAGAACCTGACCGACTACGGTGCATTCGTAGATCTGGGCGGTGTTGACGGCCTGCTGCACATCACCGATATGGCGTGGAAGCGCGTTAAGCATCCTTCCGAAATCGTCAACGTTGGCGACGAGATCGCTGTCAAGGTTCTGAAGTTCGACCGCGAGCGTACCCGTGTATCCCTGGGTCTGAAGCAGCTGGGCGAAGATCCCTGGGTTGCTATCGCCAAGCGTTACCCGGAGACCACCCGTCTGTCTGGCCGCGTGACCAACCTGACCGACTACGGCTGCTTCGTTGAAATCGAAGAAGGCGTTGAAGGCTTGGTACACGTATCCGAGATGGATTGGACCAACAAGAACATCCACCCGTCCAAAGTTGTTAACGTTGGCGACGTGGTTGACGTGATGGTTCTGGACATCGACGAAGAGCGTCGTCGTATCTCCCTGGGTCTGAAGCAGTGCAAATCCAACCCGTGGCAGCTGTTTGCCGAAACTCACGCCAAAGGCGACCGTGTTTCCGGCAAGATCAAGTCCATCACTGACTTCGGTATCTTCATCGGTCTGGATGGCGGCATCGACGGCCTGGTTCACCTGTCTGACATCTCCTGGAACAACCAGGGCGAAGAAGCCGTGCGTGAATTCAAGAAAGGCGACGAGATCGAAGCCGTTGTTCTGCAAGTGGATCCGGAGCGTGAGCGCATCTCCCTGGGTGTCAAGCAGATCGAAGAAGACCCGTTCAACAAGTACCTGGCTGACAACAAGAAAGGTGCTATCGTGAAGGGTAAGGTTACCGAGGTTGATGCCAAAGGTGCCGTTATCGAACTGGCTGATGGCGTAGAAGGCTACCTGCGTGCCTCCGACGCTGCTCGTGACCGTGTAGAAGACGCCACTCTGGTGCTGTCTGTTGGTGACGAAGTTGAAGCTAAATTCATGGGCGTTGATCGTAAGAACCGCACCGTAAGCCTGTCTGTCCGTGCTAAGGACGAGGCTGATGAGCGTGTTGCTATCGATAACCTGAACCAGCAAGAAGAAGTTGTGTTCAGCAATGCTATGATGGAAGCGTTCAAAGCCGCCAAGGGTGAGTAATCCTTGATGCAAGAAAAGGGCGGCATTGCGCCGCCCTTTTTTATCCTGGCAAAATGAATATTGCATGTGATCGGGGAAGGAGATTTAACGTTATGACCAAATCAGATCTCATCGAACAACTGGCAGCCAGCCGCATGCATATGCCGGCCAAGGATGTCGAAGCCGCCATCAAGGAGATCCTTGAGCAGATGGCGTCGACCTTGCAAAACGGCGACCGGATTGAAATCCGCGGATTTGGCAGTTTTTCACTGCACTATCGTGCGCCCCGTGTGGGCCGCAACCCCAAGACTGGGGACAAGGTTGAACTGACCGGGAAATATGTCCCACACTTCAAACCTGGCAAAGAGTTGCGCGAGCGCGTCAACATCATTGAATAATGCAGAAATGGGCATACCTCGGGTATGCCTTTTTTGTTTTTAGCGCCGATTCCTGTGCCAATCGTCTTGTTTCTTAAACTCTTTTCCCATTCACGCTAGAGTCTGCCTGCGATTTTAAGGATAATCAGCCTCTCATTAGATACTGACAGGGAGCTCTTATGAAGCGTATTTTGGCCCTCATTCCGCTGGTGCTGGTGTTTGTTCTGACCCTGGCGCTGGGCTCACAAAATGGCCAGCTGGTTCAGTTCAATTACCTGATCGCTCAGGGTGAGTTTTCGCTTGCCATGCTGTTGGGCTTCTTCTTCGCTGGCGGTTTTTTGCTGGGCTGGCTTGTATTCGGCCTGCTGTTCCTGCGCCTGAAAATGCAAAACCGCACCCTCAACCGCACCATGCGTCGTCAATCCCGCGAGTTGGAGCTGGCCCGGTCACCGGGTAAGGAATAATGTTCCTCAATGCTTGAACTGCTTTTCCTGCTGTTACCCATCGCCGCTGGTTATGGCTGGTACATGGGCCGCAGGAGTGTTCGCCAGGACACCCAGAAACAGAGTAACCAGTTTTCCCGCCAGTATGTGGCGGGCCTCAACTATTTGCTGTCCGATGAATCCGACAAGGCGGTGGATCTCTTTATCCAGCTGCTTGAGGTGGACAGTGAAACCATCGAAACACACCTCTCCCTCGGCAACCTGTTTCGCCAGCGTGGGGAGGTCGATCGTGCCATCAAGATCCACCAGAACCTGGTAACCCGCCAGCTGACCCAGGAGCAGCGCCAGCTTGCTCTGCAGGAGCTGGCGCGCGACTTTTTGGCTGCTGGTCTGCTGGACCGGGCAGAAGCGCTCTGGAATGAGCTGTGTGACGACAGCGACTATGAAGAGACGGCGCTGGCACAGCTGTTGATCATCCATCAGCAGTTGCGGGATTGGGACAAGGCCATCGATGTGGCGGTGCGTCTGCAAAAATTCCAGGGCAAGAAGCTGGCCGACCCCATCTCCCATTTCTATTGCGAACAGGCCGAAACCGCGCTGCGTGAGGGCAATAAAGGGGAGGGGCTGGCCAAGCTCAAACGGGCGCTCAGTATTAATCCGGCATGTGCCCGGGCCAGTTTGCGCCTCGCTGAGCTCGCCATGGCAGAGGGGGAGTATGAGCAGGCCAGCAAGGAGCTGCTGCGGGTGTTCGAGCAGGATATCGACTTTGCCTCCGAGGCAATGCCCAAATTGCTCGAGTGCTATCAGCAGTTGGGCCGCACGCCTGCGTTGATCCCGCTGCTTGAAAAGGCGGTGGAAGATCACGCCGGCGTCAGCGTGACCCTGGCCCTTGCCAAGCTGGTTGAAGAGCGTGATGGCCTGAGCCAGGCCCGTTCACTGGTGCTGCGTCAGCTGCGTCGTCATCCCTCGATGAAAGGTTTTTACCAGTTGGTGGGTTTTCAGCTGGCCAGTGCGGAGGAGGGGCCTGCCAAGGAGAGCCTCGAACTGCTGCAACAGCTGGTCGGCGAGCAGATAAAAATCAAGTCAACCCACAAGTGTCGGCAGTGCGGCTTTGCCACTCACTCGCTGTTCTGGCAGTGCCCGTCTTGTCGCCAGTGGGGTTCCATCAAGCCGATCCGTGGTCTGGACGGTGAATAACAAGCAATAGGATGTGAGATGCAAGATCCCAAAGTACTGGTAGCGCTGGATTATCAGCACGAGGCAGATGCCTTAGCGTTCGTTGAACGTATCTCTCCGGCCCAGTGCCGTCTCAAGGTAGGCAAGGAGATGTTTACCCTGTTTGGCCCGCAGTTTGTACGTCAGCTGGTGGCCAAGGGATTCGATGTCTTTCTGGATCTGAAGTTTCACGATATTCCCAATACTGTTGCCAAAGCCGTGGCAGCCAGTGCCGAGCTCGGTGTCTGGATGGTCAACGTGCATGCCAGTGGTGGTGAGCGGATGATGCGTGCCGCCAAAGAGGCGCTACTGCCTTATGGCGACAAGGCCCCCCTGCTTATCGGCGTGACCGTGCTGACCAGCATGGAGCAGTCCGACATGATCCCTCTTGGTCTGGATGTGAGCCCTGCCGAGCAGGTGATCCGGCTGGCTACCTTGACCAAGGCATCCGGCTTGGATGGGGTTGTCTGCTCTGCCAACGAGGCCCATGAGCTTAAAGCCTTGCTGGGTGATGAGTTCAAGCTGGTGACCCCGGGTATTCGCCCGACCGGTTCAGCGGCCGGGGATCAGCGCCGGGTGATGACACCGAAAGCGGCGGTCGAGGCGGGGTCCGATTATCTGGTTATCGGTCGCCCCATTACGCAGGCTGCCGATCCGGCCGCCATGCTGGCCAGCATCAATGCCGAGCTGGTTGGTGCGTAACAGGCTCACTCAGTGATACACGGTGCAGGCCGAGCAACAGGCCTGCACCGGCCCCGATAAGATGAGAGCCGATGTGTACCCTGGCATTGATCAGGGTGGATATCGGGCTCTCTCCTGCGTTGTAGAAGTCCATCGCCAGCTTGAGCCCCATCCCTGCCAACAGTAGCCAGCCCGACGTGCGGCGTCCGTGACGGATATCCTGCATTGCCCCCCAGACAAACAGACCATGCAGCGAGCCGGATAGCCCCATGTACCACTGGGTCTGCGGGCACCACCACCAGATCCCCAAGCCCACTGCCAGCCAGAGCAGCAACATCAGCAGCGGCAGGCGAGCCCTACCCAGATAGTCGCGAAACAGGCTATAGAGGATGGCGAGGCCGCCCAGATTGAGCAGCAGGTGCCACAGATTGGTATGAGCCAGATTGCCTGTTATGATCCGCCACCCTTCGCCCCCGGCGATCAAGGGCCGATCGAAGGAGAGCTGAAGATTGGGAACGGTAAAGAAGAGTAGCAAGCTGGTGAGAGAAAGCGTGATAACCCAGAGCAATCCAGATTTGTCTGACAACATGAAACAGTCCAACG
>NZ_CAWNZT010000187.1:0-1197 GCF_963878965.1 Aeromonas sp. HMWF015
CTTTTTCGTCGAACTGGGCGAGAAGCCATTCCGGGCAGATCAGGTCATGAAGTGGATCTATCACTTTGGGTGTGATGATTTCGATCAGATGACCAACGTCAACAAGGTGCTCAAAGAGCGCCTCAAGGCGATCGCCGAGATCAAGGCGCCCGAGATCAGCCGCGAGCAGCGCTCTGCCGATGGCACCATCAAGTGGGCTCTGCAGGTGGGCGATCAGGAGGTAGAGACCGTCTACATCCCGGAAGATGACCGCGCGACCCTCTGCGTCTCCTCTCAAGTTGGCTGTGCGCTGGAGTGCAAGTTCTGCTCCACGGCTCAACAAGGCTTCAACCGCAATCTGAAAGTCTCCGAGATCATCGGTCAGGTGTGGCGTGCGGCCCGCGTGGTCGGTGGCAAGCGTCCCATCACCAACGTGGTGATGATGGGGATGGGCGAGCCGCTGCTCAACCTCGCCAACGTGGTGCCCGCCATGCGTCTGATGATGGATGACTACGGCTTTGGCATCTCCAAGCGCCGGGTGACCATCTCCACCTCTGGCGTGGTACCTGCGCTGGACAAGCTGGGTGACCAGATCGACGTGGCGCTGGCTATCTCCCTGCATGCCCCTAACGACAAGTTGCGTTCAGAGATCATGCCGATCAACGACAAGTACAATATCGAGGAGTTCCTCGCCGGTGTCCGTCGTTACCTGGCCAAATCCAATGCCAACGGTGGTCGGGTGACCGTCGAATATGTGCTGCTCGATCATATCAATGACGATATGCAGCATGCTCACGAGCTGGCCAAGGTGCTCAAGGACACCCCGAGCAAGATCAATCTGATCCCGTTCAACCCCTTCCCGGGCAACCCTTACGGCAAGCCGAGCAATAGTCGTATCGATCGCTTCTCCAAGGTGCTGATGGAGTACGGTTTCACCGTGATTGTCCGCAAGACCCGTGGTGATGACATTGATGCCGCCTGTGGTCAGCTGGTGGGTGACGTGATTGACCGTACCAAGCGAACTATCAAAAATCGGATGCAACAGGATGGGATTTCCGTCAAAATGGTTTAAATGCTAAGCCATTGTATAGACAGGGAATGGATACACGTACATTGATCGTAGTGGCAGCGCTCTGCGCGCTGCCAGGCTGTGTGACCGAGACCACTTACGCTGGCCAGAACTCGACCCAGCGTGAAGTGGGTCCTGACCTCAAGGCG